>JAIQFR010000030.1 GCA_020073205.1 Terriglobia bacterium | reverse complement strand
ACGGGCGATCACATCCGCTTGCGTTGCCTGCTCATAACCGATGGTTGCGAGGATGCGCTTCATTCGACTGACCTAGCGCGCGAACTCTGCCAACGCCACTCCCTGGACGCGCCGGGCCCGAAGTGAAATTATGCCCGCCCGCGAAGGGCTGGTGCACCACGACGGATGGCCGGACCAAGTCCTTGAGCCTCCGAGGTTTTCCGGGGTCGTAAGAGTGTGACAGAGGACCCTTGCACGATGCGTGAAGGGCCGGGGGGCACGTTGCAGCCGGAGGGCCGTTCGATGGTTCACCTCTCCGAAGCGTTGAACCTGCCGTTGTTCGACGCCGGCGGAAGGCGCGTCGGCCGCGTGGACGACCTCCTCGCCGATTCGTCCCGGGGGATGGTGGACCGGGTGATCGTGCGCGCCGGCCGGCGGCGCCTGCAGATCCGGTGGGACGGGATCGAGAGCTTCTCCCCCGAGACGCGCCGGGTCGTGCTGGCGGAGGGTGCCGCCGTGGAGCCGGCCGACCAGCCGGTTGCCGACGTGCTCCACCTCAGGCGGGACGTCCTGGACCGGCAGATCATCGACATCCAGGGGAGGAAGGTCGTGAAGGTCAACGACATCCTCCTCGAGCACGCCGCGGGACGCCTCGTGCTCAAGCGGGTGGAGGTCGGGCTCGCAGGGGCGGTTCGGCGCCTCCTGGCCGGGATCATCAGGCCGATGGTAGTGCGAAGGATCGCGGACGGCCTCGCCGAGCGGTCGATCCCGTGGGACTACGTCGGCATCGTCGAGCCTGGCACCACGAGGATCCGCCTCAAGGTCCACCAGCACCTGGCGAAGATGCATCCCGCGGACCTCGCGGACATCCTGGAGGACCTCGGCCGGGTGGAACGGAGCGAGATCGTCTCCGCCCTCGACCCCGAGACCGCCGCCCAGGCGCTCTCCGAGGCCGAGCCGAGCGTGCAGGCCGCCGTCGTCGAGGCGATCCACGTGGAGCAGGCGGCCGACCTCCTGGAGGAGATGCAGCCGGACGAAGCCGCCGACATCCTCGGCGACCTGCCCGAGGCGCGCTCCCGCGCGCTGCTCGACGCGATGGAGGAGGACGAGGCCGACGACGTCCGGGAGCTGCTGCGGTTCCACGACGACACGGCGGGCGGCCTGATGACTACCGACTTCTTCAGGGCCCGGTCGGAATGGACGGTGGCGCAAGCCCTCGGGGAACTCCGCCAGGTGGACGCGGACCTGCTCGGCGAGCTCGATGAGATCCCGGTCGTCGGCGCGGACGATCACCTCGTGGGCGTCGCCCCCCTGGTTCGCCTGGTTCGGGCGGCGGAGCACCGCCCCGTGACCGAATTCATGCGCCGGGAAGCCCGCGCGGTGACGCCGACGGCGCCCTTCAAGGAGATCCTGGAGCGCTTCGAAAAGTACCACCTTCGGGGCCTCGCGGTGGTGGACGAGTACGGCGAGCTGGTGGGCCTCATCAACATCGAGGACGTGCTCAGCCGGGTGGTGACCGGAGCCTAGCGCATGCCGCTGCGCCGCCACTTCCGCCGCCTCGCGCAGAGCCTCGCCCTCCTCCTGGCGGTGATGGGCCCCGGCGTGATCACGAGCAACGTGGACAACGACGCCGGCGGCATCTACACCTACTCGCTCTGCGGCGCGAAGTACGGCTACCAGCTCCTCTGGCTCTTGGTCCCGATCGCGATCGCCCTGGTGGTCGTCCAGGAGATGTGCTCCCGGATGGGATCGGTCACCGGCAAGGGACTCGCCGACCTGATCCGTGAGGAGTTCGGGCTCAGGGTGACGTTCCTGCTGATGATGGCGGTGCTGTTCACGAACCTCGGGAACGCCGTGGCCGAGTTCGCCGGGCTCGCGTCCGCATTGGAGCTTTTCGGCGTGAGCCGGTATCTCTCCGTGCCGCTGGGCGCGATCTTCGTCTGGTGGCTGGTGGTGTTCGGCAGCTACAAGACCGTGGAGAAGGCGTTCCTGATCGCGTGCCTCCTGTACCTCGCCTACCCGATCTCCGGTTTCATCGCCAAGCCGGACTGGGGCGAGGCGGCGAGGGGGACGCTGGTCCCGTCGGCCCCGTTGGACTTGGCGACGATCTCGATGATGGTCGGGATCGTCGGAACGACGATCGCCCCGTGGATGCAGTTCTACCTGCAGTCGTCGGTGGTGGAGAAGGAGGTCCGGATCGCCGATTACGCCAAGTCGCGGCTCGACGTGATCATGGGATCGATCATGGCGGTCGTGGTGGCGTTTTTCATCGTGGTGGCGTGCGCGGCGACGCTCCACGAGGCCGGGCTCTTCACCATCGGATCGGGGGCCGAGGCGGCCCGCGCTCTCGCCCCGCTGGCGGGACGGTACGCCGAGACCCTGTTCGCCTTCGGCCTCGCCAACGCCTCGTTGTTCGCCGCGTCGATCCTCCCCCTAGCCACCGCCTACAGCGTCTGCGAAGGGTTGGGGCTCGAGGCCGGCGTGAACCGGCGGTTCAGCGAGGCTCCAGAATTCTACAGCCTGTACACCGCGATCATCGCGGTCAGCGCGGGTATGATCCTCATGCCGGGCGCGCCGCTCCTCAAGATCATCCTGGTGTCCCAAATCATGAACGGGGTGCTCCTCCCGTTCGTCCTCGTGTTCATGATCCGCCTTGTGAACGACAAGGGGCTGATGGGATCGTTCACCAACGGCCCCGTCTACAACCTCGTGGTGTGGGCCACCACGCTCCTCCTGGTCGGCCTGACGGCCCTCATGGTGGTGACGAGCTTCTTCCCGACCGCCTCGATCCCGGCTCCTTGACAGGGTCTGGGCGGCAAGGCAAGCTAGGCGCGTGCCGGGCCCATTCGACGACCGAGGCGCGCTCCGCCCGCTCCGTTCCCTCTCCGAAGTTCACGAGTCCGTCGAGGTTCCGCGCCAGCCATCGTTCTGGCGCCGCCTGTTCGCGTTCTCGGGCCCCGCGTACCTCGTAAGCGTCGGGTACATGGACCCGGGGAACTGGGCGACGGACATCGCAGCGGGCTCCAGGTTCGGCTACGCCCTGATCTGGGTCCTGCTGATGTCGAACCTCATGGCGGTGCTCCTGCAGAGCCTCTCCGCCCGGCTCGGGATCGTCACGGGCCTCGATCTGGCCCAGGCGTGCCGTGCGATGTACAGCCGCCGAATCTCGTGGGCGCTCTGGATCCTCTGCGAGGTGGCGATTGCCGCCTGCGACCTCGCCGAGGTGCTCGGCTCGGCCATCGGCCTGAAGCTCCTCTTCGGGATCCCCCTGGTCGCGGGAGTGCTGATCACGGCGCTCGACACCCTGCTGATCCTGGTCCTGCACGGGCGAGGCGTCCGGATGATGGAGGCGGTCATCGTCGTCCTCATCACGACCATCGGCCTCGCGCTCGCGGTGGAGATCGTCCTGTCGAGGCCCGAGTGGGGAGGGATCGTCCGCGGGCTCGCGCCGGTGCTTCCGGGCCCCGGGTCGCTCTATCTCGCCATCGGGATCCTGGGCGCGACCGTGATGCCCCACAACCTGTACCTGCACTCCGCGCTGGTGCAATCCCGCCGGATCCTGCACACGCCCACCGGGATCCGGAGCGGCGTGCGCTTCAACGTGATCGACTCGGTGGTAGCGCTGAACGGCGCGTTCGTCGTCAACGCGGCGCTACTCGTGATGGCCGCGGCGACGTTCCATCGCGCCGGCTTCCACGACGTCGCCGAGATCCAGGACGCCCACCGGCTCCTCGAGCCGATCCTGGGCGCCGCGATCGCCCCGGTGGCGTTCGCGGTGGCGCTCATCGCGTCGGGGCAGTCGTCGACGATCACCGGGACGCTGGCCGGCCAGATCGTGATGGAGGGGTTTCTCCAGCTGCGCCTCCGGCCCTTCGTGCGCCGCCTGTTGACGAGATCTCTGGCGATCGTGCCCGCGCTCGTCGTCATCCTGGCGCTGGGGGAGCGGTCGACCGGGGACCTCCTGTTGCTGTCTCAGGTGGTGCTGTCGCTGCAGCTCTCGTTCGCGGTGATCCCGCTCATCCATCTGGTCTCGGACCGGCGCTGGATGGGGCAATACGCGATCCGCCCCACGATGCAGGCGGTCTCCTGGATCGCCGCGGCGGTGATCGTCGCGCTCAATCTCTGGCTGGCTTGGGAGGAGATCTCCCGCTGGCTCGTGGGCGCGGGACGATACGCGTGGCTGCTCTGGATGAGCGTGGTCCCCGCATCTCTCGGTCTCCTCGGGCTGCTCGGGTACGTCGTGGTGGTCCCGGCCATGCAGCGGAGGCGAGGCGAGCCGGCCCCGGTCCAGCCGGGAGTTCATGGCCGAATCGCCATTCCCGAGGTCGCTCCGCCGAGGGCTCCGAGGCGGATTGCAGCCGCCGTGGACTTCTCGCCAGCGGACGGGCCAGTGCTCTCCCATGCGGTGACGGTCGCGCGTTCGGCCGGGCGGGGGAGCGCGGTGGTGCTCCTGCACGTGGTCGAATCGGGCGGGGCGCGCCTGATGGGTGACGAGTCGCTCGACGGCGAGGCGAGGGCCGATCAAGAGCGGCTCGAGATGTACGCCGGGGAGATGCGGGAACTGGGGGTGGATGCGACCTACGATCTCGGCTTCGGGGAGCCGGCCGCGGAGCTCGCCCTTCTGGTGGAGCGGCACCGCCCCGAGCTGGTCGTGGTGGGGAGCCACGGGCATCGCGGGGTCGGCGACTTCGTCCACGGCACCACGGTCGAGCGCCTCCGGCATCGCATCGCGGCTCCGGTGCTCGTGGTTCCTTTCGGATCCTCCCCTTCCGTCTGAAATCTCGGTTCGGGACCGGGGGGTGCGGCCGGTCTCGACCCGCCGATTCCCCGGGCCTCGGGCCGTCCCCGCTCGCCAATTCCGGGGTCTCGCGGTAAACTTCCCCCTCGCGTCGCCGTGGGCGCGCTGGAGGTCAACTGATGAGGCGATCCGTTCTTCCTGTCCTTCCGCTGGCGCTCGGGCTCGCGGTGATGGCCGCCCGGGGGGCCTCCCGGCCGGCCGAAGGGCCGCCGCGGCTGACGCCGTCAGGTCCCCCGCCGGCTCCGGCCGGAGCTCCGGTGACGCCTGCGGTGCCCGCGCAGCTCGTCGTCGAGAAGGAAACGGTCGATCTCGGCGACGTGGTGAGGGGCACCAAGGCGGAGGCCACGTTCGTCCTCCGCAACGCCGGGAAGAACCCGGTCAAGATCCTCTCGGCGAGACCTGGCTGAGGGTGCACGGTGGCCTCGTTCGACGAGGTCATCCCGCCTGGTCAGGTGGGAAAGGTCGTCGCGGCGGTCAAGACCGAGGGAATGGCGCCGGGGACGGTGAACAAGGTCGTCGCCGTCTCGACGGATGATCCGGGTCGTCAGAACTTCACGCTCATCCTGCGGGCGAACATCGTCACCTCGGTGGATTTCCTCCCCACCCGAGCGCTGTTCGTACCGGCGGGGCCGGCGGCCGCCGGCACCGGGAAGCTGGTGGTGCGGAAAAACGAGACCGAGAAGGGCGAGCTTCGCGTTTCGGACATCGCCGCCAACGTCCCGTGGCTGAAAGTGTCGGCCCGCAAGGTCGAGAGCCCCGAGTCGCCCCCGTCGTCAGGGGCGGTCCCGGCGCAGCCGGGGGATTGGGTCGTGGAGGCGAAGATCGAGGGCGATCCGCCCGCGGGACAGGTGACGGCGGAGATCCGGTTCAAGACCGGTCTACCACGGGAACCGGAAATCACGTTTCCGGTGACCGTGAGGACGACTTCGCCCATCACCTTCAGCGCGCCAATGGTGTACCTCCCGTACCCCGGCGAGCCTCCGCAGCCGCAGCGACAGACCGTTTACGTTCGCGTCGAGCCGCCGCTCGACCCGAACAAGCTCACGGTCGAGGCGACCCCCGCCGCCTTCGAGGCCGTCGCGAACCTCGTGGGACCGACGCGCGTCCGGGTGGACGTGACGTGGACGCCGGCCGGCGAGAGCACGCCGCGGGACGGGACGGTGACGGCGAAACTCGGCACGGCCATCGTCTCCGTCCCGGTGAAGGTGAATCCCAAGGCGGCGCCGATCGTGGTGAATCCCACTCCCAGTCCCGCGCCAGCGTCGGTTCCGCCCGCAGCGCCGGTCCCTCCGAAGAAGGGTTGATCGCGGGAGCAGGACTCAGTGCGGCGCGCGGTCCGGGTCGAAACTGATCCGGGCCGCGGTGCCCCCACCGCGCACCGGCACGACGGAGAACGCGACCCGGCGCTCACGGGCGAGCGCGTGCGCATCGCACAGCATCTCCCCGACCGCGAATCCGTTCGCGAGTCCCAGGAACGCGTCGGGGGCCCAGTGGCTCTCGCTGTTCACGCGCTGCCACGCGGTCAGAATCGCGCCGCCGTAGAGCAGCCCCGTTCCCGCGCGCTTCAGGAACCGGCGACCGCGCGTGTCGTCCGGGTCGATCCGCAGGTACTGCCGCCGGATCGGCGCGACGATGGAGGCCGCGATCGACGCATCCCCCGAGACTCCATGCCCGTGCAGGTGGAAGAAGTGGACGTGCACGCCTTCCCGCGGCCGCTCCGAGGCCAGAACGAACTGTCCGACGCCCGCAACGGCCACGGAATAGCCCAGCGACTCCAGCAGGAGCTGGGCTGTCTCCTTCTCCCGGTCCTCGTGCGTGGCGAACGAGGCCGCCCAGGTGGCAAGGGACAGACCGACGGCCAGACCCGGGCCGCCCATGATCCCGCGCACGTCGTCGAGCAGCCGCGTCCGCCCCGTCGAAAGGTGTTCCTGGGAGAAATCCCGGATCTCGTGCCGAAGCGCGAACAATCCGCCGGCCGCGGCCAGCGTGGCCCCCAGCCGGGTCCAGCCTTGCCTGTCGAGGTGCGCCGGACGGGTGAACAGGTACCTCGTGTCCCGACCCAGGGTGCGGAAGCCGTAGGGCCTCGCCGGGGTGGGGGAATCGGCCTGCGCGCCGGAGGGCTCATCGGGCGCCGAGACGGCGGCCGGGTCCTCCGCGTCGCGCGTATCGGCCGCGTGGACGGTCGAAACGAGCAGGGCGGCGGTCAGGACGACGAATCCCAGCGGTACGGGTCCGTGGGTCAACGTTGTGCCTCCAGGTGAATTCCCCGGAGAGCTTACTCCCTGGAGGCGTCCCCCTGCCCGTCGCCCGAGTCCCCGAGCACCTCGATCGCCGCCGCGGCGGCGCGGAGGGGGATCACGACGCGGACGGTCTCGGTCGCCGAGCGAACCTCGGCAAGCAACGTGCTCCCCCGCTTCGTGATCCGAACCGTCTCCCCGCGTGACCTGATGTCCAGGAGCCGGGCGTCGGGGCACCGCCTCAGCTCGGAGAGCCCCGCACGCACCACGGAGAGCCAGGCCACCGCTTTCCGTCCCGGCTCCCGCAGGACGTCCCCGGGAACGAACGCGGCCGCGATCCGAACGAGGGCGCCGGGAAGCCGCATCGAGAGGTCGCTCCCGCCGGGCCCGCTCGAGTGGACGTCCACTTCCATCGTGCCGTAGCCGTACGCCAGCCAGGCTGCCGTCCCCGCGCCCGCCGCGAGCAGGACGAGGGCCATGATCCCGACGGCGACCAGGATGCGGTCCGTGATGCTCATCACCCGCTCCTCACTTACTTTGAGCTCTCGATGGAGTCGATCCAGATCCTCACGTGGCTGTCGTCGTCGTTCACGGTGACGAGGTCCCCACCGCCGTACCGAGCCAGTGCCTCGACCGCGGCGACCACGTTGAGCTCGTCCTTCTCTGCGCCGGAGAACAGGGCGTCCACGACAGCGAGCGGGATCTTCACCTCGACGTTCGTCGGTTTCTCCTTGTCCTCCCGGGCCTCGACCAGGAGGAACTCACCGCGCTTCGCCACGCGGACCTTCTCCTTCGGGCCGTTCACGGTCACGTAATCGCCGTCGCGGCTCGAGCGAACGGCCTCCCACATGGCGCGCAAGTCGGCCGCCGACATGTCCTCGTCGCCCACTCTCACCTTGACCTTGCCACCGGAGAACCGTTCGTGGCGGACCAGCGGAAGGACTTTCGTCACGAGATCCACCGGGACGTTGACCCGCACGGTGGCCCCGTCGGGCCCGTGCTCGTCCACCGAGACGTGGAGCCACTGATCGGCGGCGGCCGCCGGCGACAGGGGAAGGACCGAAAGAGCCGCCACGAGCATCCCCAGGATCGCGATTCTGTTCATCTGGAATCCTCCGCGCCGGCATCGACCGCCCTCTTCCCCGCCCGGCGCCGTCGATCTAGAGAACGCACGGGATCGCGCCCGGGTTCCAGGAATCGAGGGCGGGGGGGGCGGCCCCGGTCAGGCGCCCCTCGGAATCTCCTCGCGGCAGGCGGGACAGAACTCGGGGGACTTGAGGTCGATCTCCTCGACGTAGGTCGAAGACCGCATGACGCAGGTGGGGGACACGCAGTGGACGAGGCCGTACGTGTGCCCGATCTCGTGGACCGCCTCCTTGCCCAGCCTGTCCATCAGGAACCCGTCGTCCGCCGGGAGGCCATAGGCCTCGTTGCGGAGCCGGTGCGTCGAGACCACCGCCGCCTTCCCGGCGAGCTGCGCCTCGCCGAAGACGAACGTGAGGACCGGCACGTAGAGGTCCACGCTGGTGATGCCCAAGACCCTCGAGGCGGTCTCGTCGAGGCCCCTCAAGAGCTGGCCGAGGAACAACGTGGAGTTGTACTGTCCGCGGGCCGGATCGAACGGCAGCTCGGGGTCGAACCAAGGAGGGCGGACATGCACGTCGAGGCTGAACGTCCGCGAGATCCGTTCCGCCAGCAGCTCGATCATGGCGTGCCGGTCGCTGAAATAGATCGGCACGAGGCAGAGCGACGCCATGGACCGCTACTTGCGCAGATCGTACTTCTTGATCTTGTTGTAGAGCGTCACCCGGTCGATCTTGAGGGTCTCCGCGGCCCGGGTGATGTTCCACCCGGTGCGCTCCAGGATCCGCTGGATGTGCGCCTTTTCCATGGCGGCGAGGGAATCCGTCGGAATGCTGTCCGAGCGGGAGCTGATCTGGAGAGGGAGGTCGCCGGGGCGCACCGAGGGCGGCCTGCCGACCACCAAGGCCCGCTCGACGGCGTTGGCGAGCTCCCGGATGTTGCCGGGCCACTCGTGGCGAACCAGCATGTCCATGGCCTCGGGGTTGATCTCCGTGAAGTTCTTGTTCATCTGGAGCGCGTACTTCCGGAGGAAATGCTGGGCGAGCTGCGGGATGTCCTGCCGCCGCTCCCGAAGCGGTGGGAGGTAGATGCTGAAAACGTTCAGGCGGTAATAGAGATCCTCCCGGAACTGGCCCTCCTCCACCGTCTTCTCGAGATTCTGGTTGGTGGCGCAGATGACCCGGAAATCCACGCGCGTCGGCTTGGTTCCGCCGAGCCGGGTGAACTCCTTGGTCTCGAGGACCCGGAGGAGCTCGACCTGGGTCTTGAGGGAGATGGATCCCACCTCGTCCAGGAAGAGCGTCCCGCCGTTGGACATCTCGAGCTTCCCCTTGCGGCGGTAGACCGCGCCGGTGAACGCCCCTTTCTCGTGGCCGAAGAGCTCGCTCTCGAGGAGCGACTCGGACAGGGCGCCGCAGTTGACCGGGACGATCGGAAAATAGCGGCGGTGGCTGTTGGCGTGAATGGCCTGTGCGATGAGTTCCTTGCCGGTCCCGCTCTCGCCGCGGATCAGGACGGTCGCGTCGGTCTCGGCCACCGACCGGACCAGCTCGAGCACCTTCTGCATCTGGGAGCTGTCCCCCACGATCTCGCCGAACTGGGAGAGCTGGTCGATCTTCTGCCGCAGCTGGACGTTTTCGGTCTTGAGGTGGCGCTGGTCGAGCGCCTTCCGGACCAGGTGGCTCAGCTCGTCGGGGTCGATCGGCTTGGTGATGTAATCGAAGGCGCCTTGCTTCAGCGCCTGGACCGCCGACTCCACCGAGGCGTAAGCGGTGATCATCACGGTGATGACGTCGGGATCGATTTCGTGGATCCGCTGCTGGAGTTCGAGGCCGTCCATTCCGGGCATCTTGATGTCCAGGAGAACGATGTCCCATGATCCCTCCTGGAGCTTTCGCAGGGCCTCCGTGGCGTTCTCGGCGGTCTCCACCTTGAACCCGTCCTTGCGAAACCAGCCGCAGAGGGAGTCCCGCACCGAGAACTCGTCGTCCACGACCAAGATGCTCGCGTCCTCTCGTCTCATACGCACGACCTTAGCCTTTCTCGCGGACGGGACCACGGCAGATCCGAGCCTCGGAGCGGAGACGGCCGGCCCCCAGGCCGAGGGCCCACGAAGGATACCAGCGGCCTCGCGGGAATTCTCCACGGGTGTCGCCGATCGGTCCGCGGCGGTCACCCGCCGCTCCCCGCGGCGGCTCCGCCCGACGCCTGGTCGGGTCGCCGCGGGAACCGCAGGGTGAATGTCGAGCCTCTTCCGACGGCCGAGTCCACCGTGACGCTCCCTCCGTGCCGCTGGACGATCCCGTACACGACGGAGAGCCCGAGCCCGACTCCGGTCCCACCCTCCTTGGTCGAGAAGAACGGCTCGAAGATGTGAGGGAGGACCTCCGCCGGGATACCGACCCCGGTGTCGCCGACCTCGATGCGCACCGCGTCTGCGTCCCCATCGGCCCGGAGGGTCATCGTTCCTCCTTGGGGCATCGCCTCGACGGCGTTGACCAGAAGGGCGAGGAGGGCCTGCTGCATCTGGTCCGCGTCGCAGATCACCTCGTCGTTCCCGGAAATCGCGTGGCTCTCGAGCTTGATGCCCTTGATCTCCAGGTGGTGCCGGACCAGCATCGCCGCGCGCTCCAGGATCGGGTTCACCCGCTGGAGCGCGAACTCGCCGCCCGAGACCCGCGCGAAGACCAGCAGGTTCCTGACGATGTCACCGCATCGCCGCGACTCCTTCTGGATCAGATCGAGGTAGCGCGCGATCTCGGCGCGCTCGTCGGGTTCGAACCGCTCTTCGCCGAGGCTGCGGCCGACCAGCTTCGCGTAGGTCAGGATGCCCGCCAGCGGGTTGTTCAGCTCGTGAGCGACCGTGGCCGACAGCTTCCCCAGCGAGGCCATCTTCTCCATCTGGACGATCTGCCGATGGGCGTGGCTCAGCTCGTCGGTCTTCACGACCACCTTCTGCTCGAGTTTTTCGGACCACTCGGTCAGCTCGCGACGCGCGCGGCGCAGGTCGTCGGTCATCGCGTTGAAGCACTCCGCCAGCTGGCCGATCTGGTTCCGGGTCCCCACGTCGATGCGCGTGTCGAGATCCCCGCGAGCCACGCTCGCCGTCCCCGCGATGAGGCGCTGGACCGGCACGCGCACCACCCGGTAGATGAACAGCGCCGAGGACGCCCCGATCACCGCCACCATCAGGAGGCTCGAGAGGATCAGCTCGCGAGTTTGGTCTCGCATCCGCTCGTCGGCCGACGAGAGCGACATCATGACGTCGAGGACCCCCAGGATGGTCTGGTCCGGACGGTGGGCGTGGCAGGCGGCGTTGGAGCACTCGGGCCCGTTCTCGATGGGGCTGATCAACCCGAGGATCCGTTCGCCGTCCGGCGCCCGATACACCCGCGTCCGGTTCCGGGTCGGGACCGAGTGGAGCGGCTGGCTGCGGTCGTGGCAGACCACACACGCCTCGGCCTGGAGGTCGACCCGCCGGCCGATCTCCCTCGGATCGGCGCTGACGATGATGATCCCGCGTTTGTCGTAGATCCGGACGCCGACGACGTCGGGGGTCTGGGCGATCTTGTCGATGGTGCGATGGACCTCCTCCTTCCGGTCCATGAGCATCCCGTAGTAGGTCCCCGACTTGATCAGCTCGCTGGACCGGTGGGCGCTCTGCTCGAGGAAACCCATCCACTGCGAGGCCGTGGACCGGCCGCTCGCGTAGGCGTGGAGCGTGACACCGGCGATCACGACCCCGAACAGCAGCAGGAACAGGCGGAGGCTGACGGAGTTGTAGAGCAGCGAGAATCGGCTCGGCGGCGAGGCGGCTTGGTTTGGCTCGGGCATGCGGGTCAACGATCCGTCGGATCTTGAAACGCCATTCTTGCACAGAACCCCGGGCGTCCCAAGACCCCGCCCTCGGCCCGCGTGCCGCTCCGGGATGGGTCAGCCGACGAGGCGCGACACGATCCCGTAGTACTCGGACGGGCCCAACTGGCGCCTCAAGTCCTGCGCCGGCTCGCCGCCGTCGGCCAGCGTCGCTCCGATCGAAGGCCCTTCCCGCTCCCCCTGCGCTTCCATGGAGAGGTCCCGGAGCCGGTTGAGGTCCGCCTGCGCCCGCGCCCGGATCTCGGGGGCGCCGAGGAGCCCGTTCACGGCCGCCTCGGCGTTCTCGCAGGCCACCTCGAGGAGCCACCCCTCGGTGTAGGGCGACTCGGCGGCCAGGGCGGGGGAAGAGCGCAGCCGGGGGTTCGAGCGGACGACCGTTCCCGAGACCGGGCTCTTGAGTGACAGCGTGACGTTCTCGTCGGTCACCCAGCAGCCGACGTGCCCTCGCTCCACGCGCCCGCCGGCGGGGGGCAGAACGATCCCCGAGACGTGGCGGAGTAGGCGGGAGGCAAACGCGTCGAGACCGATCCGGATCCGGCCGTCGGCCACGACCCCGGCCCAGGTGTGCCCCGTGTCGTACAGGCGATCGTCGGGGAACTCGGGCTCGGCCGCCGCAGCGGGAACGTCACGCACCGACCCGAAGCCGGCGCTCCCCTGGCCGCGGAAGCAGGCATCGAGGAGGCACTCCTCGCACCGGAAACCGCGGTCGCAGAGCTTGTAGGCCACCTGCCCCGCCGCCATCCAGATGCAGGGATCGGCGTCCTCCCTCAAGAGATGCCGGAGCGGTCGGTCCGTCTTCGCGTCGCTCATGATGTCGCTCCCAGCCCCCTCCGTGCGCCGTCTACTGGTGACAGGCGGAGCAAGCGTCCTGGACCGAGAACGCGGCCTTGCCGTTGTGGCAGGACGCGCAGAGATCGCCTTCGTGAATCCTGTCCCGAGTGAACTCGCCGGACACCGGCCTCCCGCGAACCGTGAGGCGGAACGGTCCGTTGTGACAAGCGCCGCACTTGGGGCTCGACGCGTCCACGTGCCGCCGGTGGCTGAACGTGACCCTGCCGGGGCTCTCCTTCCCCGCCGGGAAGACGAAGTCCTCCGGCAGCCGGAGCGCGGCGGTCCGGACGACCGAGGGTGGCGCCGAGGCGCCCGCGACCTGAACGGTCGGGGTCATCGCGTTGCGGCTGTAACCCACGGCGAGGAAGCCGGCGAGCAACAGGACCCAGAGACCGGCGAGCACCCGCTTGCCGAACGCCGGCCGGGCCCTCACGACGAACGGCACCGCGCCCCAGGCGCTGGCGTGTTCCTCCGCCTCGGGGAAGATCGGGAGGTACTTGACCGCGACGGCGAACAGGGTGAACCCCGCGCCCACGATGGAGAGGGTCACGCAGATCTCGAGAATCGAGGGGAAGTAGTTCACGCCGGAAGAGGCCGCCATGCCGGTGATCGCGACGTTCAGGCGGTTCACGATGAACCCCATGATGGTCAGGACCGCGGCGAAGAACAGGCCGTTCTCGTTCCGGCGCACTCTCGGAATCGCGAACAGGATCATCGGGAGGATCACGCCGAGGCCGGCTTCCCCCCAGAACATCACGCTCTCCGGGGTCACGTCGAAGGCCTTGCCCAGGTTCCCCCGCACGTACAGGTCCTGCGTCCTCCAGACCGCGTACACGCCCAGAACGACCACGGCGACGCGCCCGAGCCCCTGGAGGAGGTCCGCTTCGAGCCGCTTGCCGAACGCCCGGTAGCTCATGTACGACTCGAAAATCGTCATGGACAGGCCGCCGGCCACCGCCGAGAGGAAGAAGAACACCGGGAGGAAAGGCGTGTACCACAGGCCGTGGAGCTTGTCGGCCGCGATGACGTAGAGGGTTCCCAGGGACGACTGATGCATCGTCGAGAGGAGCACGCCGAGGATGACCAGCGGGACGTAGATCTTCCGCACGATCCGGAGCGGCACCTTCCATCCGAACCGCTCGAACACCAGCGGGCTGAACTCGAGGGCGAGCACCGTGGTGTACAGCATGACGCACCAGCCCACCTCGAACATCACCGAGTGGGGATTCCACATGATGATGGGGTGCCAGATGTTCCACGGTCGCCCGAGGTCGAACAGCAGCGCCACGATCACCAGGAGGTAGCCGAGGAACGCGGTGAGAATGGTCGGCCGCGCGATCTCCTCGTACTTCTCCATCCTGAAGACGTGGACCGTCGCGGCGATCACGAACCCGCCGGCCGCCAGGCCGACGCCGACCAACATGTCGAAGCCGATCCAGAGCCCCCAGGGGAACGCGTCGGAGAGGTTCGTCGCAGCCCCGAGGCCCCACACGAACCTGACGACCGCGGCGTACGCGCCGGCCGCCAGGATGAGTCCCAGCAGCACCTTCCAAAACGTCAGCTTGCCGAAGAGTCCCTTGGTCATGATCGTGCGTTCCCTCGAAGGCTTCGGTTTCGCGTCCTACTTGGGGTTGTTGCCCGGACCGCCGTGTCCTCGGCGCTCCCGCTCGTCCACGTCGTCCCGACGGTTCACGATCCACCAGATGCCGAACAGGGTAACGCCCCACACGCTGATGACCTGGGGGAGCTTGGACAGGACGTTCCACGTCAGCTTCGGATACGGATCGTCCCTCACGCTCGTCCTGAACCCGAGCTTGGCGAACGGCACGTCGCTGATGTACATGACCGAGGTGCCGCCTGCCTCGGTCAGCCCGTAGATGTGGTCGACGTACCGTCCGGGCTCCGCCTGGAGGCGAAGCTGCGCCTCGCGGATCAGGGCGTCCCGCTCGCCGAACACCGTTGCTCCGGTGGGGCAGGCCGCGGTGCAAGCGGGTTCCTTCCCGTCCTTCACCCGGCGGTCGAAGCACATGATGCACTTCCGGACCAGGGGAAGAGGCTTGTCCCACTCGTACTTCGGGACGCCGAACGGGCATCCGATCATGCAGTAACGGCACCCCATGCAGCGGTCGGGGAGATAGATGACGGGCCCCTGCGGGGTCTTCCGGAAGGCCGCGACCGGACAGACGGAGGCGCACGCCGGCTCTTCGCAGTGCATGCAGTGGCGTCGGACGTTGGTGCCGCCGTGGCGCTCGATCACGGTCCACGTCGTGCCGGACAGCGCCTTGGCGTGGTCGGCGCGGGGCAGTTCGTTAATGTCCTTGCACGCCCAGACGCAGGCCTCGCACCCCACGCACTTCGTCAGGTCCGTCAGGATCCCCACCTTCATCTCAGCCTCCGTGGCTCGTCGCCCTTCGCCCGCGGATCCCCGTCCGCGGCGTGCGGCGCCGCCAATCTAGGATCGGGCCGGGAAGATTTCGTCGACGAGCTGCTTCCAGCGCGTGTCGTCGAGATGGTCCGCGAGGCCCTCGACCGGGGCGCCGCCGTCCTGGAGCGTCGCGCCGACGAGCTGCGAATTGGCCGAGCCTGCCGACATGAAATCGCGCAGCTTCTGCAGCTGCTCGCGTGCCCACACCGTCGCCTCTTCCGCGACGAACATCCGCTTCAGGGCGGGGGCGAGGTCGCGCGGCGCGAGTCCCAGGAGCCATCCCTGCCCAAACGGGTCGTCCTGGACTCGGGCGGGGCTGGCCTGGGCCTCGGCGTTCACGCGGGTCACGATGCCGTCCACGGGCGCACGCAGCGTGAGCGAGCGGGTGCCGCGGCTCAGCGTGGCGATGCGGTCGCCACGCCTTAGCTGCGTCCCCTCGTGCTCGAGGTCGATCCGGTCGGGACGTCCGAGCAGGGCAGCCGGGATCGAGTCCGCGCCCATGCGCAGCGTGCCGGTCGGCTCGAGCTGGACCCAGACGTGGCCGGGATCGACGAACACGCCCGCCGGGACCTTGTCGATCCGGATCGGCGACCTGGCAACGGCCGGCGCGAGTTGGGCAGATTCGGTCCCGGCCGGCCGGACCGTGGCGCCAGCCTTCCGCAGATCGGAGCGCTGCACGAAGTAGTCGATCGTCAGAAGGGCGATGATGGTGAGCAGAACGAAAAGGGCGACCATGGCGTGACCTCCTTCGGCTGGGTGTTCCTTCTTCCTCCGCCACGGTCCTAAGGGCAAGAGTCGAGCCAGATGTTTCAGTCCTCCAGCCCTTGTTTGTCTCGAACGTGTAAATCGCGGCATAGCACGATTTCGCAACATGCATGATCCGGACCGAGTTGCGGTAATGAACATTCAACGCAGGAAGAAACGTTGAATGTTTCGACCGACCTTCTCGAATTGGTGCGGATTGGTGGCGATAAGCGTTTATATTCCAGTCAGTTATCGTGCAGTTGAAAAAATTAACGGTCAGTTTGCGATATTCAACGATTCGATCGTCCGGACAGAGCGAATCCATCAACATTCCGCGTCGGGAGAGTGATTTGGCTCGGCGGCGCTGGGACCGGGTCGCGGGGAATCACGCGGCACGGGCTCTCAGAAGGTTGTGGTGCTCAGAAGAATCCGAGGCGGAGCTTGGCCTCCTCCGACATCATCTCCTTGCTCCACATCGGCTCCCAGACCAGCTCGACCCTGGCAGAGGTGACGCCGGGAACCTCTAGAATCCGGGCCTCGACCTCTCCGGGGAGCGACCCCGCGACTGGACATCCGGGCGCGGTCAGGGTCATCTTGAGGTCCACGTGTCCGCCGGGCGAGACCTCGAGACTGTAGATCAAACCCAACTCCCAGATGTCGACCGGGATCTCGGGGTCGTACACCGTCTTGAGGGCAGCGACGACGCCGCGCTCGACGTCCTTGGGCTCGGCGGCCACATCGTCGGGCACTGACGTTCCCTCCGCGAGACCGGCCGCCCGGAACGGGCGCGGCCGGCTACTCCGGTGCCAACTCGCCGGTCTCGTCGAGCGCGCTGCGGAGCGTGTGCCAGGCGAGGGTGGCGCATTTCACCCGCATCGGATACTCCCGAACGCCGGCGAAGGCCGCCAGCTTCCCGAGCTCCGGGGCGGGATTCGCCGGGTCCTCGCCGGACGTGAGGAGCTGGTGGAACCGCGAGAACAGCGCCTCGGCCTCCTCCACGGTCCGTCCCTTGAGGCGCTCCGTCATCATCGATGCAGAGGCGGTGGAGATGGCACAGCCGGAGCCCTGGAATGCCGCGTCGTGCACGCGGCCGTCGAGGACCGTCAGGTAGATCGTCACCTTGTCACCGCACAACGGGTTGTAACCGTCCGCGTGCCGGTTAGCCCCCTCCGGCTTCCTGAAGTTCCGGGGACGCTTGCTGTGGTCGAGGATCACTTCCTGATAAAGATCACGAAGATCGGGCATCAGCCGAACACCTCGATCACCCTTCGGATCCCTTCCGCGAAAATCTCGATCTCCTCCCGGGTATTGTACATGCCGAAAGAGGCGCGTGCGGTCGCCGGGACCCCGAACCGCTCCATCACGGGCTGCGCGCACAGGTGGCCGGCCCGGATCGCGATCCCGTCGTTGTCGAGGACCGTCCCGACATCGTGGGGGTGAATCCCCTCGACGACGAACGAGAGAACCCCCGCCTTCTTCCGCGCGGTGCCGATGATTCGCACGCGCGGGACCGACTCCATGAGCCGGGTGGCCCGGTCGAGGAGGTCGGCCTCGTGCGCCGCGATCGCCTCGAGTCCGATCCCGCTCACGTAATCGATGGCCGCCCCTAGCACCACCGCTCCACCGATATCGGGGGTCCCGGCCTCGAACTTGTGCGGGATGTCGTTGTACGTCGTCTTCTCGAAGGTGACGCTGCGGATCATGTCCCCGCCCCCCTGGTAGGGGGGCATCGCCTCCAGGAATTCGGCTCGCCCGTAGAGCACGCCGACCCCGGTCGGACCGTAGAGCTTGTGGCCGGAGAACGCGTAGAAATCGCACCCCAGCTCCTCGACGTCCACCGGCTGATGGGCGACGGCCTGCGCGCCGTCCACCAGGACGGGCACTCCGCGGCCGTGGGCCACCTCGACGATCCGGCGTATCGGGTTGACGGTGCCTAGCGCGTTCGACACGTGGGCGACCGCCACGATTCGGGTACGAGGAGACAGAAGACGCTCGAATTCCTCGAAGACGAGATCGCCTCGGTCGTCGATCGGGATCACGACGAGCCGGGCGCCCTTCTCCTGGCAGAGGATCTGCCAGGGGACGATGTTGGAATGGTGCTCCATCCCGGAGACCAGGATTTCATCGCCGGCGCCGACGCGGACCCTCCCCCAGGTCTGCGCCACGAGGTTGATTGCCTCGGTGGTGCCGCGGACGAACACGATTTCCCTACTCTCGCGAGCGCCCACGTAAGCGGAAACCCTCGCCCGAGCCGACTCGTAAGCCTCCGTGGCCTCCTCGCTCAGCAGGTAGACCCCACGATGGATGTTCGAGTACCCCGCAGCGTAGAACTGAGTCATCGCCTCGATCACCGGGAGGGGCTTCTGGGTGCTCGCCGCGCTATCGAGGTAGACGAGGGGCTTCCCATGGATCCTGCGCTTCAGGATCGGAAAGTCCTCGCGGATCCTCTGCACGTCAAGCGCGACCCCCGCGGCGGACTCCTCTGAGACCTTTCTCGCGGCTCTCATGCGATCCCCCCCCAGTCCGACTCGACGGGCACCCGCGACGCGACCTCGACCTCGATTCCCTCCCTGACCTCCGCAGCCGGAATCCGCTGCAGCACCTCGCCGGTGAATGCCCGGATCAGCACGCCGCGGGCCTCCTCGACGCCGACTCCACGGGACCGCAGGTAGAAGAGCGCCTCGGGGTCCAGCCGACCGATCGTGGCGCCATGGGTGCACTTGACGTCGTTCGCGTGGATCTCGAGCTGGGGACGGGTAAAGACCAGCGCATCTCCGGACAACAGCAGGTTCTTGTTGGACTGGAAGGCGTCGGTCTTCTGGGCGTCTTCACGTACGAGGATCCTCCCGTGGAACACCGCGCGCGACGCGCCCCCCAGGAGCCCTTTGTAGAGTTGGTGGCTCGCGCCGTGCGGGACGGCATGGTCCACCGAAGTCCTGTGGTCCACGTGCCGGGCCCCGTCGGCGACGTACATCCCGTTCAGAAAACACTCCGCCCCCGTGCCGGCCAGCGTCACGCCGATCTCGACGCGCGCCCATCGCGCCCCGATCGAAATCGCGTGGGAGGCGAATCGTCCATCGCGGCCGAGTCGGGCGTCGAGCGTTCCGAGGTGGAGGTCCGTGGCGCCTTCGGACTGGAATCGCACGTGATCGATCGAGGCGCCTTCCGCGATCTCGACCTCCGCGACCGCGTTCGTCAGGCCCGGGCGGCCGTCGGCGGAAAGGAACGACTCGACGACCGTCGCACGGCTCCCGGGCTCCGCCACGACGAGCGTGCGCAGGCAGGTCATCTCCGCCTCTCCCCGCCGGGCCGCGACGTGGACCACGTGGACCGGCTCGTCGAGCGAGAGCCCCGCGGGAATCCGCACCACCGCCGCGTCCGCGAAGAACGCGGCGTTCAGCGCCACGAATGGCCTCGTCTCGGCGTTGCCGATCCGGCCGAGGAGGGGCTCCATCGCGGACGGGATCTCGCGGAGGGCCGAAGCGAGGGAGCCGGCGAAGAATCCCGAGTCAGGCGGAGGAACCGCCGACAGGGCGGACTCGAACCCCCCATCCACGAAAACGAGCCGCGTCGTCGAGCGGAACGGGAGAGAGGGACCGCCCGGCAATCGGTCGGCCGCGAAAGCGGCGCCCGGCCTCGCCGGCCGGAACGGGGTCGCGACGACCGGAGCGACCGGCGTCTGCCGCCAGGACTCCTCGCGCCCCGTCGGAAGACCCAGGGCCTCGAAGCGGGTCATGGACTTCCGGCGCAGGGCGTGCAGCCACGCGGGCTCCGGCGTCGAACGATCGACCCCCGCCACGGCGAACGCCGACACGTAGGCGTCGATCTCGGCCGCCGCCGGGGTCATCCGAGGGCTCCGCCCGGTCGGCCCGCCGGCTCGGTGATCCATCCGTACCCCTTCTCCTCGAGCTCGAGGGCCAGTTCGCGGCCGCCCGAGCGGACGATTCGCCCGTCGGCGAGCACGTGGACGAAGTCGGGAACGATGTAGTTCAGCAGGCGCTGGTAATGGGTGACGACGATGATCGACCTGTCCGGGCTCCTGAGCGCGTTGACCCCGTTCGCCACGACCCGGAGCGCGTCGATGTCGAGTCCCGAGTCGGTCTCGTCGAGGATCGCGAGACTGGGCTCCAGGACCGCCATCTGGAAGATCTCGTTTCTCTTCTTCTCGCCCCCCGAGAAGCCAGCGTTCACCGGCCGGCTGAGGAGCGCCTCGTCCATCTCCACGAGCTTCGTCCGGTCGCGAACGAGGGCCAGGAAGTCCATCGCGTCCAATTCCTCGAGTCCGCGGTGCTTGCGGATCGCGTTCAGAGCGGCCTTGAGGAAGTAGACGTTGCTCACTCCCGGGATCTCCACCGGATACTGGAACGCCAGGAAAAGACCTTCCCGCGCGCGCTCTTCCGCGGCCATACCGAAAAGGTCCCGGCCCCGATAGGAAACCGACCCCGCGGTGACCTCGTATGCGGCTCGCCCAGCGAGGACGCCCGCGAGAGTGCTCTTTCCGGACCCGTTCGGGCCCATGATCGCGTGGACCTCCCCGGACGCGACGCGGAGGTCGATCCCCCGCAGGATCTCGTTGCCGCCGACGCTGGCATGCAAGCGGCGGATCTCGAGCATGACCGCGTTGTCCTCCCGCGAGGTGGTCATCCGACGCTCCCCTCCAGGCTCACGCCCAGCAGCTTCTGCGCTTCGACCGCGAACTCCATGGGGAGTTCGCGGAACACCTCCTTGCAGAAGCCGTTGACGATCATGCTCACGGCGTCCTCGGCGGAAACGCCCCGCTGCTGGCAGTAGAAGATCTGGTCCTCTCCGATCTTGGACACCGAGGCCTCGTGCTCGACGGTGGACGAGGTGTTCCCGACGTCGATGTAGGGGAACGTGTGTGCCCCGCACCGGTCGCCGAGGAGCATCGAGTCGCACTGGGAGTAATTCCGCGCCCCTTCCGCCCCCTTGAGCACCTTCACGAGGCCGCGGTAGGTGTTCTGGCCGTGACCGGCCGAGATTCCTTTCGACACGATCGTGCTCCGAGTGTTCTTCCCGATGTGGATCATCTTGGTGCCGGTGTCCGCCTGCTGGCGGTTTGCCGTGACCGCCACCGAGTAGAACTCCCCCACGGAGCCGTCCCCCTGGAGGATGCAGCTCGGGTACTTCCACGTGATCGCCGAGCCGGTCTCCACCTGCGTCCAGGAGATCTTCGAGTTGCGACCGAGGCATTTCCCTCGTTTGGTGACGAAGTTGTAGATCCCGCCCCGGCCGTCCTTGTCCCCCGGATACCAGTTCTGGACCGTCGAGTACTTGATCGTCGCTCCCTCGAGGGCCACCAGTTCCACCACGGCGGCGTGCAGCTGGTTCTCGTCACGCATCGGCGCCGTGCACCCCTCGAGGTAGCTCACGTAGGCGCCTTCCTCGGCGACGATGAGAGTCCGCTCGAATTGCCCGGTGTTCGCCGCGTTGATGCGGAAGTACGTGCTCAGCTCCATGGGGCAGCGGACTCCCTTGGGCACGTAACAGAAGGAGCCGTCGCTGAACACCGCGGAATTGAGGGTCGCGAAGAAATTGTCGGTGTACGGGACGACCGAGCCGAGGTACCGCCGGACCAGGTCCGGGTGCTCGCAGACCGCCTCCGAGAACGAGCAGAAAACGATGCCCAACTCGCCGAGCTTCGCCTTGAATGTCGTCGCCACGGAGACGCTGTCGAACACCGCGTCCACCGCGACGCCGGCCAGAAGCTCCCGCTCCCGGAGCGGGATTCCGAGTTTCTCGTAGGTGCGGAGCAGCTCCGGGTCCACCTCGTCGAGGCTCTTGGGTCGACCGGCGGACTTCGGGGCGGCGAAATAGACGATCTTCCCGTAATCGATCGGCGCGTAGCGGACGTTCGCCCAACGCGGCTCCTCCAACTTCAGCCAATGCCGGTACGCGCGGAGGCGCCACTCCAGCATGAAGTCCGGCTCGTGCTTCCGCGCGGAGATCGCGCGAACCACGTCCTCGTCGAGACCCGGCAGGAACGCCTCGGCCTCGACGTCCGTCACGAACCCGTACTTGTACTCGCGGTTCGCGAGATCCTCCACCGACGGTTGCTCGGTTTTCATGGTGTCTCCAACGCGCGCCCCTGCCCCGCGGGAGCCGTGGCCGGTACGTCCTCGCCCTTCCCCGAGGCGTCATCCGCCGGAAACGGCGGGCCAACTCGGAGCAACGGCGGCCTGGGCGAGGCCATCATCTCGGAAAGCGGGATCTTCTCCAGCGCGCCGCGGACCGCGAGGCTGATTCGCTGCCAGTTGATCCGGACCGGGCACACGGGCTCCTGCTCGCAGCTCCCGGGATTCGACGCGCACTCCGTCATGCCGATCGGTCCCTCGAGGGCGCCGATGATGTCGCCGATCGTGATCCGCTCCGCGAGCCGGCCGAGGCTGTACCCGCCCTTCACGCCGCGGTGGGACGCCAGAATCCCCTCGTGCGCGAGCATCTTCAGGATCTTGCTCACCATCGGGACCGGTAGCCGGCACTCCTGAGCGGCGTCCCTGGCGGTGAGGATGTGCTCCGGCGGCCTGCTGGCGAGATAAGCCAGCAAAATGATCCCGTAGTCCGTCTGTCGGGTGATACGGATCATTCTCTTTACCTCCCGCTAAATAGTACCAGCTCGGTCCACTTTCTGCAAACCGAAGAAGCGGCCATTGGCTGTCCGGCCGTCGCGACCAGGGCGGTCTAAACTGGTCCCGCTCCAGGATGGTCTTCGCCGGTCCGGAGGAGCGGGAGGAACGCGATGCGATCGATGCCGTTGACGCACGAGAACATTGGGACGCGCTCGGCCCCGCCGGGGTTGAGCCGGACCGGGTCGCTCGCGCTGCGCTGTGTCCACTTCGCGGTCCTGGCGGCACTGGTGCTCGTCGCGGGCGTCACGCGGCTGGCGCCCGAGGAGCCTTCATCGTCGTGGGTGGCCGTCGGAAGCACAGGTTGGGTGGACGTGGGATACGGTTCGCTCGTCGATCGCCGCGAGTTGACACACTCGAGCGAGCCCGTGGGAAGCCTTCTCGACCGGCTCGGCGGGCGGCCGTTTCCGGCGACGGTTGGAGACCGGCCGGGGGACGCTGCGACGCACCGCCTGCTGGATCCGATCCTCGAGCCCCACGCCTTCGTCCTTTCCGACGTGCTCGACACGCTCGGGGCGGCCCCGGATCCGCCGCTGGTCGAGGTCGGCGATCTCTGGCGTCCGGGCGAGGCACAGCCGGCCTGGGCCGAGATCCTGAGGGCGAGACGGTACCTGGTGGAAAGCGACGGCCAGGGGAAGTTCCGCGTCTGCGTCCCGTGGACGCCGGCACGCCGCGCCGGGGGCGCGCCGTCTGCGGCAGAAAGCGAGGTCTCCTCGGGCTCCGCCGCGAGAGAGGCCTGGGACTCGGCCTGGCCGGTGGTTCGCCACGTTCTCGCGGCAGAGCGCCGACGGCTCGCGGCTCGCGCGGGGGACAGGCCGGAATCCCACACGCTCGACGTCGAGGTCCACGCGTACGTTCACGCACCCGAGCGAACGTCGTTCCGGCTCGGGCTCGAGCCCTACCGCGTTCGCGTCGGGAGCACCGCGTCCCGCAACGGGAGGCCGCCCCTCGATCTCGCCGCATGGCAGGAGTTCCTGGATCGAGGTCTCGAGCTCGAGGGCGGGCTCTTGGAGCCCGACGGCACCCTCCGACTGCTGGGCACGCCGGCGACCCCCGCACCGACGCTCCTCGGACGCCCGGAATCCGCGGCGGATCTCGCGGTCGCCTACCGCGCGGTGTTCCAAGGAGGGCGCGCCGAGTCCTTCATGAGCCTCGACCGAGGGGACGCTCCCGACGTCTCCAACGTGAACTTCGGCGGGCGCCTGGTGGATACGGCGCTGGGGCTCGTGAGCCTGAAGAGCGACATCCGGTTCAAGACTTTCAGCGTCGGGATCGACGTGACCGAGGGGAAGGACGCCCGAGAGGCGCTGCGGCGCTCTCTTCCTTCGTTCCGAACGCACATCGAGCGGTTCGCGTCCGACCCGCGTACCCAGGGGGTCATGAGCCAGCAGACGCGCCTCTGGTTCTACCCGGACGACGTGAACGTCAGCCTCTCCGCCGAAGGGGACACCCTCGTCATGCGGCGCGCGAGGATGACCGCGGCCTCCGAGCGCATGCAGGAGGCCGCCGCGTCGGGCGGCGCCGCCGCCGAGGCGCCGTGGACCCGCGAGACCATCGACGCGATCAACCGCGATTACGACGCGCTGGCGCGCGTGCTCCCCGAGCTCCGCGATCTCGATCGGGTCGCTCGTCTTCTCACGCTGTTCACCTGGCTCAGGCAGGCGGCGGCCGAGGGGCGATCGGTGCCGGACCTCGACGCGCTCCTCGACGTCGTGCTCCCGCCGCTCCCGACGCCGCGCCGGTTTCCCCAGCTCCTCACCTACAACATGCTCCCTCCCGCCGGGGCGCAGGGGGACGTGGACGTGATCGACCGAGCCCCCGTGGCCGAGGCGCTCGAGCGGCTCCGTCCGGCCGGTGGTTTTCTCCTCCCGGCCAGGCGCCGCTTCAGGCGCGCGGTGTCGCTTCTCGACCGCCGCGTGCCGGACCACGCGGCGCTGGCAAAGGAGTTCGATGCGGTCGATCCTTCCGCCCTCGACGACGCAGCGCTCGACGCCATGGCGTTCCGTGCGGAGCGGCTCGTCATGCACCATCTCGTCCTGCGGACCCTCGCCGCCCCCGACCGAGATCGGCTCGAGACGCGGAAGAAGGCTTGGGGCGGGCTGAGGGGTTTCAGCGTCGGGATCGGGGGTGTAGACCTCGGGATGGATCAGGCGCTCTCCCGCGCCTCGCGCCGTGATGCGCGCCTCGATTGGGGCGGCGCACCGCGGGAGGCGGGATCGCCGCCCCAAGCAGAGCGGGTCACCGCGCCGGCATCCGGGGCGCCGCCGCCGTCCCGCGAGGAGGATGCCATGGCCGGACCCGCACTCCCCGACCACGGACCGGATCCCGGACGCAGACGCGAGTTCCCGCTGGAGAAGGGGGCGAGCCGGATCCTGAAGGCGGTCTACACCTCGAGCTCGGAACTGCGGCCGTGGTCCCAGGTGATCATGGGCGGCGACGGTCCGGATGCGAGGAGCCGCCTCCTCGTCCTCGATCGGGACGGTAGGGCGCGCACGATCGAGCGCGTCGAGAACTCGAGGTTCTTGAGATTCACCCTCGAGCGTGAGGGCGAGGGCCTCGTAGCACGTCCGGCGGCCGAACGGACGCTCCCGGAGACGCTCGTTGCGCCGCGCCCTCCCTTCAAGCCGGTCTCCGACCTTCCCGCCTCGCTCGCCACGCTCGAGGTCGTTCCGGGTTCTCCCGGCGCCCAGGACGATGCTCCCCTCATTCGGATCAGGCTCCGTGGAGCAGGCCGGAAGGACGCAGAGGCGGCGTTTCCGCGCACCGTGCTGCAGCGCCTGGTCCTGGGACCTCAGGCGGACCTGGCGGCGGGGAAGCCGCTTCCCGGCCTGGGCTCGCCGGAGCAGGTGCTCGGAAACGCCAACCGGCTGATGGGGCTCATGCGGACCGCGGATGCGCTGCCGCCCTGGTCGGGGGCGTCCGACCCCGTACCCGGCGAGGAGGATCCCGTGACGCTCGGAACCGCCATCGGCCGCTGGTGGGCCTCGGAGGTCCCCAACGCGTCCGGCGCGCCGCGGGTGGTCTTCGGCACCGCGGGGGGGCGTTCGGTGGAGCGCTGGGAGAAGGCTCCCTCATCGGTGAAGGGTGCGCTCCTCATCCTGCCGGACGGCGCGTTTCCCGGGCCGTTCGCGGCGATCGAGGAGGAGCTCACCACCGCATGGGGTGCGGACGGCACCGCGCGAACGCTCGCGCCCGGCAAGATCCCCGATCTCGTGGTGCTCGCGAGCGCGGAGCCGCCAGCCCTCCTCGCAGCACGCATGCGGGCGATTGCCCGCGATCCCTCGATGAAGGGGAAGCTGCTCGCCGTCTGGCCCATTGCCGGACCGGTCCGCCGGGACCTCCCGGCTTCCCTCCTCGACGACGGCAACCTTGCCGGGATCGGGCTCTCCGAGTGGTCGCCCGTGGGGCTCCACCGTCTCGCCGCTCAGATCGGTGCTCTCGGGAAGGCCGCATCGGCACGGACGAAGGAAGCGAGGGCGGAAGACCTGGCACCCTCGCTCGCCTGGTACTTCTGACGACGAACCCGCCCGCACCGGTGCGGCCACCGGTTCCGGTATGATGGCGGCCCTTCACCGCCGAGGAGGGCGAATGCATCGAGGTGTGCGGGCGTGTGCGGCATAGCGGGGATCGCCGGTCGGCCGGGGATCGACCGCGAGCGGGGCGAAACCGTCCGCCGCATGACTGCGACGCTCGTGCACCGCGGGCCCGATGGCGAGGGAAGTGCGGCTCGCGACGGCTGCGATCTGGGATTCCGCCGCCTGGCCATCGTGGACCTCGCGGCGACCTCTCCGCCGTTCCCGAACGAGGACGGCTCGATCTGGACCATCTGCAACGGGGAGATCTACAACGGCGACGAGCTTCGCGCCGGGCTCGAAGGAAGGGGCCACCGCTTCCGGACGCGGGTCGACACCGAGGTCCTCCCGCATCTCTACGAGGAGCGCGGTCCGGATTGCGTCGACCTTCTCGACGGGATGTTCGCGTTCGCCATCTGGGACGACCGCGCCGGCAGGCTCGTTCTCGCGCGGGACCGCGCCGGTGAAAAGCCTCTGTTCTACTGGCGCGGGCCGGACGGCCTGGCGTTCGCGTCCGAGATCCGCGCGCTCCTGGCGCACCCGCGCGTGCCGAGGGACGTGGATCCGGTCGCGCTCTCTCGCTTCCTGCTCCACGACTACTTCCCGGCTCCGTTGACTCCTCTGGCCCGCGTGCGCAAGCTGCCGGCGGGGCACCGGCTGGTTCTCGAGCGGGGAGAGAGCCGAATCGAATGCTACTGGGACCTCGCGACCCGATCCGGCGGCTCCCGCGAGAAGCCGCCGCGGCTCGCCGCCGCCGCGTCGGAGGTGGACCGGCTCCTGGCCCAGGCGGTCGCGCGGCGCAAGCGCAGCGACGTTCCGGTCGGCGTCTTCCTCTCGGGCGGGATCGACTCCTCTGCGGTGCTGTCGCACCTCGCGGAGCAGAACGGGCCCGGCGTCCCGGCCTTCGTCCTGGGGCACGCCGATCCCGCGTTCGACGAGGCGCGGTACGCGCGCGCGACGGCGGCGGCGTTCGGCGCCGAGCTGCACGAGCTGATCCTGGGAGAGGACGACCTGGCCGAGGGCTTGAGGCGCGTCGGAGAAGGGTTCGACGAGCCGCTGGGCGATGCCTCGACCCTCCCGACGCTCCTCCTGTCGCTCTTCGCGCGCCGGCGCGTCAAGGTGGTCCTGTCGGGAGAGGGAGCCGACGAGCTGTTCGCCGGGTACCCCACGTACCTCGGCAATCGGGTCGCGGAGGCTCTTAGGCGCGTGCCGGGGCCGATGCGCCGCGCCCTGGTCCGCGCGGCAAGGGCGGCGGTGCCGGTCACGATGGGAAACGTGGGTCTCGATTACCTTCTCGGCCGCTTCGCCGAGGGAGCGGACCGTGACCGGATCGAGCGCCACCACACCTGGTTCGGGAGCCTCTCCTTCGAGCGGCAGCGAAAGGTCCTCTCGCCGCGCGTGCTGGCGGCGGTGGGTGAGGCGGACCCGTTCGAGTCGGCGCGCGCGCGGCTCCGCGGGAAGCGGTTCAGGGACGGACTCTCCGAGCTGCTCTACACCGACTTCACGATGTACCTGCAGGACGACCTGCTGACCAAGGTCGATCGCGCGACGATGCTCGCGTCGCTCGAGTCCAGGGCGCCGTTCCTCGATCACGAGCTGGCGGAGTACGTCGCCGCGCTCCCCTCGTCGCTCAAGATTCGCGGGCTGACGACCAAGGCGGTCCTGAGACGGGCGCTCAGGAGCCGGCTCCCCGCCGAGGTCCTGAGCCGGCGCAAGCGGGGCTTCAACATTCCGTTCTCCCGCTGGCTCCTCCACGGTCTCGGCGGGAGCCTGCGCGAGCGCTTTTCCGAGGAGCGGGTGCGCGCGCGCGGTCTCCTCGATCCCGCGGGGGTCGCGTCGCTCCTCGACGAGCACCTGTCGCGCCGAGCGGATCACCGAAAGCCGATCTTCACCCTCCTCGCGCTCGATCTCTGGTGCGACCGGACCTACGGCGACGGGGCACCGGTGCCGCTCGCTGCGGGAGACGCTGGCCGATGAGCCGGGCCGGCGCGGTTCTCCTGCTCGCCGCGGCCCTCGGCGCCTGGAACCTCTGGGCTTACGATCTCTGGGCGCCCGACGAGCCGTATTTCGGCGAGGGAGCGCGCGAGATGGTCGCCGACGGCCAGTGGGCCGTGCCCCACGTCAACGGTGTGGTGACCACCGACAAGCCCCCGCTCTTCTTCTGGCTGATCGCGGCGTTCTCGCTCCCCTTCGGCGCGGTATCGGCGCTCACCGCGCGGCTCCCTTCCCTTCTCGCCGGAATCGGCACGGTGGCGCTGACGATCCGCCTCGGCCGCCGCCTGGGCGGGGCGAGGCACGGCGCGATGGCCGGGTGGGTGCTCGCCACCACCTATCTCCCGTGGGACAAGACGCGCTCCTCGCAGATCGACGCGCTGCTGTGCTTCCTGGTGCTCGCTGCGATCTCGGCCTTCGAGGCGTACCGGGCGGGGGACGCGCGCGGGAGGCCGGCGGGCATCCTGTTCTGGACCGCGGCGGCGCTCGCGGTGATCGCGAAGGGGCCGGTGGGGCTGCTCCTTCCGCTGGGGATCGCGATCGTCACCCTCGCGCTCGACCGGAAGCTCCCGGCGTGGCGGTCCTTCGCACCGTTGACCGGCCCGCTCCTCTTCCTGGGGATCGTCGGCTCGTGGATCGCCTTGGCCCAGATCGGCGGCCACGGCGAGTACTCGGTCTGGGGCGCCTTCGAAAAACACGTGCTGAGCCGGGCGATCCACGGCCTGCACCACCGGCAGCCTCCTTGGTACTACGCCGAGGTCCTACCGGTCCAGCTCCTCCCCTGGAGCGGGCTCCTCCCGGGGGCGCTCCTCCTCGCGTGGTGGCGCCGGCGGGAGCGCTCCGACAGGTTCCTGCTGGTCTGGAGCATCTTCGTGGTCCTCCTGTTCTCGATCTCGACGGAGAAGCGGGACCTCTACGTTCTCCCGGCCTATCCCGCCTTCGCCCTGCTCTTCGCGCGGCTGATCGTCGCGGCGGAGGGCAGCGGGCCGCAAGACGCGGGGCGCACCCGTGCGCCGCACCGCAGGTGGGTCACGGTCCCGCTGGCCCTGACCGGCGGAATCCTGGCGCTGACGGGGATCGGGCTACCCCTGGCGGTGCGCCGGTTCCCCGAATTCCCAACCGCGCCGGCGCTCGTAATGGCCGCGGCGCTGCTG
Source organism: Terriglobia bacterium (assembly GCA_020073205.1). Taxonomy (NCBI): domain Bacteria; kingdom Pseudomonadati; phylum Acidobacteriota; class Terriglobia; species Terriglobia bacterium. Next base: position 11,020 of record JAIQFR010000030.1, on the reverse strand, counting down.
TCGGGCGGCGTCGCGATGGCGGTCGCCTCGCTCCGGGGACGGGTGCGGGGCGCCACGCTCGCCACGGTCGCGGCGGCCTCCCTCGTGTTCCTCGCGGCGGCGTCGGCGGTCTATCCCGCGCTGGACCCGTTCCGGTCCGCCCGCGGGCTCGCCGCGGAGGTGAAGAGCATCTCCGCCGCGTCGCGTGCCGCGGGAGAGCCCGTTCTCGCCTACCGGATCGGGAATCTCCCACAGGCGATCGCGTTCTACTCCAACGGCCTGTACACGCGGGAAACGTCGGATCCCGCCGAGCTGGCGACGCACCTCATGAAAACCACGGAGGTCTTCGCCCTCGCGGACCGGTCGCAGCTGGACCTGCTCCCTCCCGCGGCGCTCGACCGTGTCAGAGTGCTTCGCTCCGCCGATCTCGCGTCGCGCTCGGTCGTCCTCATATCGAATCGCGGTGCCGGGCCGGGAGAGGGCCGGTCGGCCGCTCCGCCGGTCTCTTCCGGCGGGGCGGGGGGCGGCGGGGAGAAGCGGAGCGCTACTTCCCGTACCCCGCGAGCATGGACAGGTTGAACCGGGTGCAGATCTTCACGTCGCGCAGGAAGTTGAACCCGAGCATCAGCGGATTGATCTGGAAGATCCGGCCACGCCGTAGCTTCTCGTAGGTTTCCTTCCAATAGGCGTTGAGGTGAGCGCGCGTCGGGGTCCGGATCGCGAACGGGTCGAGGCGCGCCGCAGCGCGGCGCCAGACGTCGCCCGCGCCCGAGCGGGCGGTGGCCACGCGTCGCCCGAGCGCCTGCCCGGCACGCGCCGTGGATTCGCCGAGCCTGTCGCGAGCGTCGCCGTACCGCCTCTTCCAGCCGTCGAGGCTCGCCTGGAACCGCGCGCGTCCCCGGGTGGCCAGCCAGACCTCTTGCATCTCGAAATACAGATCCCGCGTGCGGCGCGCCCACTCGAGGGTCTCCCGGCACCGGCGCGCGGCGTGGCGCCAGCGGGGCTCGACGGCGATGCCCGGACGGCGGTCGGTGCGGCTCTTGAGCCGGAAGAAGCCGCAGATCATCGGGTGGGTGTCCTCGACCAGGTTGGCGTAGCGATACCAGCAGAAGTTCTTGAAGAGCCCCCAGTACGTGCGGACGTTGGCGCGGGAGAGGATCGACTTCATCCCCTCGACGGAGTAGAAATCGCGCCACGCGGCTCGATACGCGCCGAGCCACTCGCCGTGGGTCATCTTCGGGTGGGCCATCACCGGCTGGAAAGAGTCGAAGCGGTTGTAGTCCGGGTCCATCCAGGCGCCGCTCCGGACGCGATCGAGGTGATCCTGGGATCCGGGAGTCGGCGTCAGGATGAAGAACGACGCCTGATCCACGAGCACCTCCTCGCGGAGGCGGCGCACGTCGTCCCGGACGCGATCGGGGGTGTCGTGGGGGAATCCGATGATGTACCCCACGTGGCACGCGACCCCGCTCGCGTGCCATGCGTCGATCATCGCCCGGTAGTCCTGCACCCGGTTCTGGCGCTTGCCCGCCGCGGCCAGGTTGTCGGCGTTCAGCGTCTCCATGCCGATGAACACTTGCGTGCATCCCGCCTTCGCCGCCTTGGCGACGAACCCCGGGATCCGATAGGCGAGCACGTCGACCTGCATCATGAACTGGAAGTCGATCCCGGCCTCGCGGCGGAGGCCGATCAGGCCGTCGAAGATCGCCTCCCACGCCGGGTTGCGCGCGAAGTTGTCGTCGGTGAAGAAATAGTAGTCGATGCCGAAGGCGACGTTCCTGCGGACCCTATCGAGAATCACCTCGGGGTCGCGGTGCCGCATCTCGTGCCCCTGAACGTTGATGATCGTACAGAACGTGCAGCGGTAGGGGCACCCTCGCCCGGCGTCGATCGTGCCCATGAACGGGTACGCGTAGCGCTTCAGGAGCTTCGGGTCGACGAACGGCACGCTCGCCCGCGAGAGATCCGGCTTCGTCGCGATGTCGTAGAAGCTCCTGAGCGCGCCGTGGAGCGCGTCGCGCAGGAGGTCCCCCCAGCACCCCTCGACCTCCCCCTTGACCAGCGTGATCCCGGCCTCCATGAGCGACCGGCACTCGTCCGGCATGACGCCGTCGCCCATCGCGATCGCGCCGGAGACGTGGAACCCTCCGATCATCACCGGCAGCCCCGCGGCGCGGAAGCGCCGGGCGAGGTCCGCCGCACGGGGGAACTGGTTCGTCTGCACGCCGCACAACGCCACCACGGGCCGCACGTGCGGACGGAGGTACCTTCTGGCGAGAGCGTCCACGTCGACCCGCTGCACGCCGTCGTCGAGCAGGAGCGTCTCGACCGCGACCGATCCGAGGTCTCCTCGAAGCGATGCCTCCTCGGTGAGCGACGCCAGCGCGGCGAGGGTGTTGCTCGGGAGCACGCCCCGCACGTAGCGGATCACGTACCCCTCCTCGTCGTACTTGCTGGGTTTGACGAGGAGCACCTTCAGGGTGCGCACGCCTCGAGGCGGTGGCGCGTCCTTCGGGACGACCCCGATCGCGGCACTCCGCTGGTGTAACGGCTGTGGCACGATGGGTCCCTTTCGTTCCGGCGCCGCGGCGCCCAAGGCAGGCCCGTCAGAGCAAATTTTGCACATCGGGGGACAAAACGCAAGGAAAAGCGCGGCGCCGTCAGACGGCGGACTTGCCGAACTGCTGCTCGTAGAGCGCCGCGTAGAGGCCGCCCCTCGCCAGGAGCGCCCCGTGGACGCCGCGCTCCACGATCCGGCCGCGATCCATCACGAGGATCAGATCGGCGCGGAGGATGGTGCTCAACCGGTGGGCGATGACCAGACTCGTCCGCCCTTCGAGGAGCGTCTCGATCGACTCCTGGATGAGCGCCTCCGAGCGGGAGTCGAGCGACGAAGTGGCCTCGTCGAGGATCAGGAGGACCGGGTCGCGGAGCAGCACGCGCGCGATCGCGAGGCGCTGCTTCTCGCCCCCCGACAGCTTGTATCCGCGCTCGCCCACGAGGGTGGCGAGGCCCTGCGGCAGCTTCTCGATCACGTCCTGGATCTGAGCGAGTCGGCACGCGCGCTCGAGGTCGGCGGGCGTGGCGTCGGGCCGGGCGTACCGCAGGTTCTCCTCCACGCTGGCGTGGAACAGGGTCGTCTCCCGGGTAACCTTCGCGGTCCATCGGGCGAGATCCTCGAGGGCGAGACCGCGGAGGTCGACGCCATCGAAGGTCACGCGCCCACGTACCGGGTCGTAGAGCCGCGAAGCCAGGTACGTCAGCGTCGTCTTGCCCGCGCCGCTCGGCCCCACGAGGGCGACCATCTTGCCCGGGAGGGCCTCGAACGACACGTTCTCGAGGGTCAAGCGATCCGCCTCGTAGGCCATCGAGACCCCCTCGAAGCGCAGCTCCCCGCGGGGACTCGAGAGGCGCGTCGGACGCTCGGGATCGCGAACCTCGACGGGGAGGTCGAGGTACTCGAAGATCCGCCGGAAGAGCGCCACGGCGCTCATGACGTCCACGTGGGCGTTGACCAGCGCCGAGGCCGGCATGTAGAGCCGTCCGAGGTAGGACACGAACGCGACCACCGTGCCCAGCGTGATCCTCCCGGAGATCGCCCCGTGGCCGCCGGCGAGGTAGATCAGCGCCGGGCCGATGCTGCCGAACATCACGAGCCACATCAGGAACCAGCGACCGAGCATGCTCTGCTGGATCTGGAGGTCGCGCACCGCGGCGGCCTTCTCCCGGAAGCGCCCCCGCTCGAATCCCTGCGCGCCGAACAACCGCGCGAGGAGGAAGCCGCTGACCGAGAGCGTCTCCTGGATGTGGGCGGTGAGATCGGCCAGGCGCTCCTGCGTCCGTCCCGAGAGACGGCTGCGAATCTGGCCGACGCGGCGCGTCGGCAGGATGAACAGCGGAAGCACGCCCACGGCGACGACCGACAGCCGCCAGTCCATCCTGAGGATCACGACCAGTGTGGTCGCGACGGTCAATCCGTTCGAGGCGAGCGACACCAGCGTGCCGCTCACGACACCTTGCACGCCGCCGACGTCGTTCTGGATGCGGGAGAGGATGTCACCCGATTTTGTTTGGGTGAAGAAGCGTAGCGACTGCTTCAGCATCTTCCCGTAGATCTCGTCGCGCAGGTCGAACATCACCCCCTGGCTCATCAGCGTGACCAGGTAGTTCTGCCACACGCCGATCAACCCGCTCACGAGCGGCGCCGCGATCATCCCCGCGATGAGCCAGTTCAGGAGCGCGCCGTCGCGCTCCGGGATCGCGCGATCGATGACCTCGCGGATCAGGAGCGGCGGGATCAGGCCGAGGATCGACGACGCGAGGATGCAGGAGAGGATGAGGGCCGAAGGTCTCCAGGCCGGCACGAGGTAGCGGGCGAGCCTCGCGAAATCGGCGCGGGTCGCCTTGAGGTCCTTCGGGAGCTCCTTGTAGTCGAAGTGGAACACGCTCCTCGACTCTCCGCGTGGGGCGCCGGACGGCTGTCAACGAGGCGGCTCCCGCCGCGGAAGCCGCCCGTCGAGCCTACCCGAAGACCGCGCGCGCCGCCGCAAGGCGCTCGAGAAGAGAGAACCCGGTGCAGAATACGGGAACCGGCCCGAGTCGGGCCGGGAGGAGGGGTCATGATCCGCCGCGCCACGCTCCGCCTGCTCGTTGGGGTTCTTCTCAGTGCGGGCATCTTCGCGGGGCCGATGGTCGCCGGGGAGAGCCCGGGGAGCGAGTTGCCGCGGGCGATCGTCGCGACGGCCCTGGGACCCACGCCGGTCGTCGACGACCTCCGTCACCTCGCCGACGTCATCGGCGGGAGGCCGACCGGCTCGCCGGCCCTCGACCACGCCGTCGAATGGGGACTGTCGCGGCTGCGCGACGCCGGCCTCGAGAACGTCCACGCCGAGGCGTACACGGTCCCCCATGTCTGGCTCCCGAGGACCGAGACCGCCGAGGTCGTCGCCGGGGAGGCGGGGGAGCGGACGCCGCTGCGGGTCGCGGCCATGCCGTTCAGCGCCTCCACCCCGCCGTCGGGTCTCGAGGCCGAGGTCGTCGACGTGGGCAGGGGCGATGCCGAGGGGTTTGCGGCCGCCGGCGACCGGCTGCGAGGACGCTGGGTGCTGATCCACAGCGAGCCGATGAAGACCATCGACGACCTCTTCAAGGAGTACCTCGACACGCCGGGCTTCTTCGAGGCGGCCCGGAAGGGAGGCGCCGCCGGAATCCTCTACGTCTCCAACCGTCCCGGACGCCTCCTCTACCGTCACGACGCGACGTCCGACGGCTCGATGGCGTCCCTCCCGGCGGTCGTGGCCGAGCGGGAGGGGGCGCTCCGTCTCGCGCGACTCCTCCTGGAGGGGCGAAAGGTCCGGCTCCGGGTCGTCTCGATCGCGGACGTCACCACGAACGCCACCGCCCGCAACGTCGTCGGCGAGATCCGCGGCGGGGAGAAGCCGGACGATGTCGTGATCCTCGGCGCTCACCTCGACAGCTGGGACCTCGGGCGCGGGGCCCTCGACAATGGCTGCAACGCGGCCCTCGTGATCGACGCCGCCCGCACGATCCGGTCGGTCCTCGGCGCCGCGCGTCCGCGTCGCACGCTGCGATTCGTGCTCTACACTGGAGAGGAACTCGGGCTCTTCGGGTCGCTCGGCGAGGTTCGCGCGCACCGGGACCTCCTCGACCGGGTCAAGGCGCAGGTCGTCGTCGACGAAGGGACCGGACGGATCGGCGGATTCTCGCTGGGAGGTCGCGCCGACCTCGCCGCCGCGACCCGCGAGGCCCTCGCCCCCGTCGAGGGGCTCGGCCCCTTCCTCCAGACGACCGATGCCTTCGTCGGCACGGACAACTACGACTACCTGGTCGAGGGAGTCCCGACCCTGGTCGCGAATCAGGACGCCGCGCCGTACCTGGCCGACTACCACGCCGAATCGGACACGTTCGACAAGGCCGACCTGAGGGAGCTGAAGCTGAACACGGCGATCGTCGCGGTCCTCGTCGCAGGCCTCGCCGAGCGCTCCGATTCGCCCGCGCCCCGACAGAGCCGAGCGGAGGTCGAAGCGCTGCTCCGATCGACCGGACTCGACGCCCAGATGAAGCTCTTCGGGCTCTGGGACGACTTCGAAGAAGGGCGTCGCGGCAGGGCGCGGTCACCGAGCGCTCGGCGCTAGCGAGATCGGCGCCTCAGCGGCCCTGCTCCGTGTGCGCCCCCGCGACCGCGTCGTAGACCGCGAGGACCCACGTCACCGCCGTGAGAGACACCAGGACCACGGGGCCAAAGCCGTCCCTCGCCCACGACGGCAGCGCGGCACCCGCGAGAGAGAGAATTCGCTGCCCCGGAGGGCTCACTGCGACCCACGCCAAGGACAGCGCCCAGACGGCTCCCAGGAGCGTCGCAGCTCTCCCCCGGTGGCCGCCGAGCATCTGTCCCCATCCAGGCACCAGGAGCGAAGCGATCCCCGTGAGCGCCGGATGGGGAACCGAGGCTTCCGCCGCGTCGCAACCCACGCGATGCGCCTCGACCACGCCGACCGTGTGGAGCGCGCCGATGGACAGCAAGGCCACGCCCAGAGCGATCACCGCAACCTGCGGCGGCACCCCGAGCAGATCGAGAGTCGGTATCAGTCGGTCGAAGGTCGCGAGGATCGCCCAAACGAAGGCTGCGAAGAAAGCCGCCGCGCTGAGGAGGAGGATACCCACGCGCAGCGGACCGACGAGCAGTTGACCCGAACCGGGAAGGAGCAACGAGAGGCTTCCGGCGACGGCGGGGACTGGCGAGCGCCGTGAGGGTGGGAGGTGCCTGGCTCTCGCGCGCCGGATCTTGGGCGCGAGGACCCGGCGAAGACGCTTCCCGTCCGCTTCACCTAGGTCGTAGACTTCGAGGTCGTCCATCGTCGTCCGCACTAGCCGAGCATGAGCACCTGCAAGTCGCCGACGTAAGCTCCTGCCGTCCCGGCGACCACGACGTCGCGGAGCGTCCTGAGGAGTGCGTAGGCGTCGTGGGCGCCGAGCGCGGCTTCGGTATCGAGTCCGGAATCCCGTGCACGGCGCACGGTGTCGCCGGTGGCCAGCGCACCCGCGGCGGGCAGGGCCCCGTCGACCCCATCCGTGCCGAGCGAGGCGAGGATCGCGGCCTCGAGGCCGTCCAGCTCCAGCGCCGCCTGCAGGACCAGCTCCTGGTTCCTCGCGACGTGGTCGCCCAGCTCGCCGCGGACGGTGGTCGCGCCGGCGGCGATGACGCACCGCGGGGGCTCCCCGGGCCGGCGCATCTCCGCCATGGAGCGCGCCATCTCTCCCAAGAGCCGTCCCACTTCCCGCGCATCGCCGACGAGCTCATTGGACAGGACCTGCGAGTCGTATCCCAACGTCTGCGCCTCGTGGAGCGCGGCTTCGGCGGCCCCCTTCGAGCCGGCCACCATGCGCGCCTCGACGCGGGAGAAGCAGGCGTGTCCCGCCTTCGGCGTCTCGGCGATCTCTCCGGCCAGGCACCGCTCGAGGTAACCGCGCACCGCCAGTGGAAGCTCCGTCCACACGCCGTGGCGCCTCAGAATCGAGCGCACCTCACCGATGCGGGCGGCGTCGGGCGACATCGGGCCGGAAGCGACCAGGTCCACGCGGTCGCCCGGGACATCGGAGATCACCAGCGCCAGCGACCTTGCCTCGACGCAACGGAGCGCGAGGCCGCCGCCCTTGAGCGCGTCGAGGCGCTTCCGGACGACCGCCAGGTCGCCGGCGGGGACGCCCGCCCGGATCAGCCGGCCGGTTGCGTCGGCGAGCTCCTCGACGCGCAGCCCTGCGTGCGGGAGCGCGGCGACGGACGAGCCGCCGCCCGACAGGAGCAGGAGCACGAGGTCCGAAGCCGGCGCGCCGCCGACGATCTCCATCGCTGCCCGCGCCACCTCGACGCTTCGTTCGTCCGGGAGCGGGTGGCCCGCGACGAACCGCCGGATCGGGTCGGGGGCGGCGGTGGAGAAACCCGGAGGGACCGCGAGCATGCCCCCGGCGAGGCGCTCCCCGAAAACTCCGCACGCCGCTCGGGTCATCGCGGACGCCGCCTTGCCCAGCGCGACGATCCACACTCGCCCGTCGGCGGGCATCGGAGGCGGGGCCGCCCTGAGGGAGCCCGCGACCGCGGTCTCCGGGTCGGCCGCGGAAATCGCCCGGCTCAGGACCGACTCGGCGTCCTTGCGGAGATCGGCGTCGCTCCGGCGGCCGGAGGGGGCGGGGAAGGTCCGCGTGTCCGGGGTCGGGGGAGCGAGCCAACGCCTGACGCTCCCGATGATGGCCATGTCGGTACCCTCCGCGGCAGCCGCTACGGCCGCTCCTTCCGCAAGATCCGCGCACGGAGCGCCGCTTGTCGCTCCGGGCTTTTCGCTGGGCGAGAGCACGCTCCGGAAATGCGAATTACGAGAAAGGTGCCCGGGAGGCGTTCGAACGGGGAAGCGTTCGACGAAGGCCGATCGCCGTCAGGCCGCTTCCCCGTCGGCGCGCCGCGCGGCGCGCTCGATCCTCTCCCGGGCGGTGATCGGCGGGTTCGTTTTCCCGGCCTAAAGCGGGCGGTTTCGCGGTATATTGAGCCGGTCACGCGCCTCGCTTGCGGGAGACCGATGGATCTGTGCCCCGCCCGGCGGACAAGGAGGACTGCTCACATGTCAATCCATCCCTCACGGCATGATGTGCGTCTCGTCGTCCTGGTGGGACTCGCTCTCGCCGTCATCGCGTGCTCCCACGGCGACGGGAACAAGAACCCGGTCCACAGCTTGTTCAACGGAGCGGGCCGCGAGGCCGAGAACGGTCTGTTCTTGACAGCGGATCCGCCCAGGATCTTGATCGATCCGAGCGATCCCAACACGCCGACCGATCCGGCGCACGGGAACAAGCGTTACGATGAGACCGCGCTCCTCGTGGTCGCGACGGACCCGACAGGCGCGCCGCAGCCGAATCTCGACGTCACGTTCGGAGCCACCGCCGGCGTCCTCGCATCCGCCGGCGCGGTGGTCAAGACCGACGCGGCGGGGCATGCCGGCGACTCGCTGCGCGTCTTCGAGGACAGCCCCGATTCCATCCAGGTCTCCGTGACCGACGGGAGCCGCATCACGACGCTCGCCGTTACGAAGATCGTAGTCGAGCCACCGGTCGCGAACGCGGGACCCGATCAGGTCGTGGAATGCACTGGGAATTCGTCGGCGACGGTCAAGCTGGACGGATCGGGGTCCACCGATCCCAACGGCGACATCGCGCTCTACGAGTGGTTCGAGAACTTCGGCACGTCGACGCAGGCGCTCCTGGGCTCAGGCCGGGTGCTCGACGTGGTCCTGCACGTCGGCACCCACGCGATCACGCTCCGGGTCACGGACGCAACCGGAAAGACCTCCACCGACGACGTCGTCATTCGAGTGGTCGACACGACGCCGCCCCGGGTCGAGGTGATCGTGAGCCCGTCGCGCCTCTGGCCGCCCAACCACCGGATGTTGGACATCCACGCGGACCTGAGGGTGGACGAGTGCGGGCCTTTCACGGTCAACCTGGAATCCGTCACGAGCAACGAGCCCGACAACGGTCTCGGCGACGGCGACACGGCCGGCGACGTGCAGGGGGTCCTGGCCGGCACTCCCGACGTCGACTTCGCGGTTCGTGCGGAGCGCGCGGGCGGCGGTAGCGGACGCGTCTACACGGTGGTCTACCGGGTCACGGACGCCGTGGGCCTGGCGACGATCGCCACCGCGAGCGTGACCGTGCCGCACGACCAGAGCGGCCGCTAGAGGGACGTCCCGGCGCGGCAGCCCCGACCCCGACCCGGCGCGGTGTACAATCGTCGGGTTTCCCGGGGAGGGTGACGTCATGGCGCTTTCGGCTTTCAACCTCAGGGCCTGGATCGACGAGCATCGACACCTGCTCAAGCCGCCCGTCGGCAACAAGATGATCTGGCAGGATGCCGAGTTCCTCGTGATGGTCGTCGGCGGTCCGAACGCGAGAAAGGATTTCCACGTCGAGGACGGCGAGGAGCTGTTCTTTCAGGTCGAGGGCGATATCGTGGTCCGGGTCGTGGAGGACGGGAATGCGCGCGACGTCGCGGTCCGGGAGGGGGACATCTTCCTGCTGCCCGCGCGCGTCCCGCATTCCCCCCAGCGGCCGGCGGGTACCGTCGGCCTGGTGGTCGAGCGCATGAGGAAGCCGGACGAGATCGACCACCTGCGCTGGTTCTGCGAGTCGTGCGGCGAGGCGCTGCACGACGCCGCGTTCCACTGCAAGGACCTCGGCACGCAGCTCAAGCCGATCATCGAGGCCTTCTACGTCGACGTGAGCCGGCGGACCTGCCGTAAGTGCGGGGCGGTGATGCGTCCCCCGGCCCCGACGGGAGCGTGAGGAGACCACCCGCTTGGAGCCCGGGCCGCTGAAGATCGACCTTCACACCCACATCCTGCCTCCCGGCTGGCCCGATCTCGACGCGCGCTACGGCTACCCCGGTTTCGTCCGCCTCGAGCGCCACGACCCCGGCTGCGCGAGGATGATGATCGGCGACGAGATCTTCCGGGAGATCGAGTCGAGCTGCTGGGACCCGGAGCGGCGCCTCATGGACTGCGAGGCCCACGGCGTCGACGTGCAGTGCCTGTCCACCGTCCCGGTCATGTTCAGCTACTGGGCCCGGGCCGCCGACGCCCTCGACCTCGCGCGGCTCCTGAACGAACACATCGCCGAGGTGGTCGCGGCGCACCCGTCCCGCTTCGTGGGGCTCGGCACGATTCCGATGCAGGACCCGCGCGACGCGGTTCGCGAGCTCGAGCGCTGCGTCCGCGAGCTCGGGTTCGCGGGAGCGCAGATCGGGACCCACGTAGGAGAAGCGAACCTCGACGACCCGCGCGTCTTCCCCGTGCTCGAGGCGGCGCGCGATCTCGGCGCGGCGCTGTTCGTGCATCCCTGGGACGTTCTCGGACGGGAGCGCATGCCGAGGTACTGGCTGCCCTGGCTCGTCGGGATGCCCGCCGAGACCTGTCTCGCCATCTGCTCCGTGATCTTCGGCGGGGTGCTCGATCGGCTTCCGGGGCTCAGGATCGGC
>JAIQFR010000029.1 GCA_020073205.1 Terriglobia bacterium | reverse complement strand
TCTCGATCTCCCCGCGGGACGGGGCGAACGCGTCGTGAATCGGGCCGATCTGCCGCGGGTGAACGCATCCCATCCCCTCGAACCCCATCGCGCGCGAGCGGGTGGCCCACGCCTTCAAGCCCTCGAGGTCTAAGACGTCGCCGTACACCGAATCGATGGCTTGAAGTCCAGCGGCGCGCGCCGCGTTGACGACGCGCATCCTGGCGTAGAGGGTCTCGTCACCTTCCCTCGTCTTCACCACCCCGAGGTCCGCCGTGTAGTCCTCCAGGCCGACGGTGAGTGCGACCACCCGGTCGGACGCCTTCGCGATCTCGTACGCGTGTTCGATCCCCTCGGCCGACTCGAGGATCGGCATGAGCCAGAGCGGACGCGCGCCGCCGGTCCGGGACAGGATCTCCGCCACCGCGTGGTGAACCTCGATCACCTGCTCCGCGCGCTCGGTCTTCGGGATCAGGATCAGCTCCGGGCGCTCGGGGACCACGGCGGCGAGGTCCAGGAGCCCGAGCGGGAGCTGGTTGATCCGGACCATGCGCTCGGCGCCGCCGAAGTCCACGGCACGAAGGGCGTTGCGGACCAAGAGGCGAGCCGCGTCCTTCTCGCTCGGGTGCACGGAGTCCTCGAGGTCGAGGATGATCCCGTCGGGCTGATGCAGGCCGGCGTTGACCATGAACCTCGGCTCGTTCCCGGGCAGGTAGAGCCGGGAGCGGCGCAGCCGGTCCCGCGCCGACGGGAGAGGGGAGGGTGCGGCCGCGTCCGTCCGGGCGTCCCGCCCCTCGCCGAGGCCCGCCCGCCGCGCGGCGGCCTCGAGCCGGGCCTCGATGACGAACGGGAGCGCCCCCTGGTCGTCCACCGCGACGCGGGCGTGCTCGGCACCGAGCGCGCGGAGCGTCGCCTCCACCTGGGCCCGGATCGAGTCGCCGTAGTACGCGGAAACGCGCGACGCGAGTTCGATCTCGAGGCCCCCGCCGTCACGGGCCTCCACGACGACGTTGAGGTCGGACCGAACGTCGTCCCCCTTGCGCCCGGCCTCACCGCGTGCCACGACCGATGCCATCGCCGGCCTCCTTCTCGTTTGGGACCCACGCCGGCGCACGCCGGAGCGCGCCGCCCTTCCGCTAGAGCTTTGCGAGGATCGCGTCGGTCATCCGGGTCGTCGTGGCGGCGCCATGCTCGAACACGGCGGGGCCGCCGGGAAGCCGCAGCATGTCGTACGACCGGACCTTCCCCTCCCGGACCACCGCGGCCACGGCGTCGCGCACCCTCGCCGCCATGGCCGGCTCCGCGACGTGGTCCAGCAGCATCGCGGCCGAGAGGATCATGGCAATGGGGTTCACGATCGGTGGATCGAGCTTCTCGTACTTGGGCGCCGACCCGTGGGTCGGCTCGAACACCGCCACGTCCTCGCCGATGTTGCCAGAGCAGGCGAAGCCGAGGCCGCCGACGAGCCCGGCGAACGCGTCCGATGCGATGTCGCCGAACAGGTTCGTCGCGATGATGACGCCGTAATCCTCCGGGTTCTTGGTGAGCCACATCATCTGCGCGTCGATGTTGGTGGATCCTAGCGGGATTTCGGGGAACTCCCGCTGCACCTCCTTCGCTGCCTCCTCCATCATCCCGGAGGTCTCGCGGAGGACGTTCGGCTTTTCGCACACGGTCACGCTCCGGTAGCCGTGTTTCCTTGCGTACCCGAAGGCGGCGCGCGCGATCCTGAGGCATGCGGCGCGGGTGATCACGCGCACGGACACCGAAAGCTCCGGGCCGGGCACCGCGGCGAACGGCTTGAACTTCGAGTGGGACGCCAGGGCCTGCCGGACCGCGTCCGGCGGGTTCGTCCACTCGATACCGGCGTACATCCCCTCGGTGTTCTGCCGGAAGATCACCGCGTCGACCACCGGCTCCTCGAACCCTCCGGCGGCCGTCTTCCGGACGAAGTTCAGCGGATTCCCCGGGAAGGAGCGGCACGGCCTCAGGCAGACGTCGAGGCCGAACCTCTGCCTCATCGTGACGATCGGGCTGAAGTAGGAGAACCCCTTCCCCCTGAGCTCTGGCTTCAGCTCGGCCTCCGCCGCCTTCTTCGGCTTCGACGTGATCGCGCCGAAAAGACCCAGCCTGTGCCGCTGCAGGAGGTCGATCGTCCGGTCCGGAAGCGCGTTCCCCTCGCTGCACCAGCAGTCCCAGCCGATGTCCGCGTGGACGTACTCCGCGTCGAATCCCACCGCTCGCAGCACTCGGATCGACTCGGGGAGCACCACTTTGCCGATCCCGTCCCCCGGCATCGTGACCACCGTGCGTGTCGTCATGATCGTCTCCGTGCTTGTCGTGCTAGGTCAATCCGAGCTTGCGCTTGACGAGATTCTCCACCCCTCCCGCCGCCACGAGCGACTGCGGCACGCTCCCGAGCGGCGGGAAGCGGAAGGATTCGCCCCGGAACGTGACGGTCCCGGAGGCGAAATCGATGTCCAGGGGATCCCCAGGGAGGATCGTCCTCCGCTTGGCGGCGATCTCCGCGGCGAAGATCACCGAGAGTCGCCGCACCAGATCCGGGACCTCGACGCAGACGTAACCGTTGTTGAACGCGTTCCGGAGGTAAGTCTGCGAGAAGCTCCCGGCGATCACGACGGCGATCCCCTTGGCCTGGAGCGCGGTCACGGCCTGCTCGCGGCTCGATCCCGTGCCGAAGTTGAAGCCTCCCACGAGGACGTCGCCGGCGCGAGTCATCCGGGCGAATTCCGGGTCGTAGTTCTCCATGACGACCCGCGCCATGTCGTCCCGCGTCATGTCCTCCCGGTAGGTGTAGTCCTTCCCGTAGATCCCGTCGGTGTTCAGGTTGTCCTGCGGCACGAACGCCAGCCTCCCCCGGACGGAGCCGGGGAAGCCGGGGAGGATCGCCACTTTTTCCGAGGTCGCCTGAGTCGGCGCGAGGATCTCGATCCGGCGCTCGAGTTTCTGTCCGGCGGTCTTCCCGGGGCCGCGGATGTAGCCCGCGACCGCCGAAGCGGCGACGACGGCGGGACTCGCCAGGTAGCACTTCGCGTCCCGCGAGCCCATGCGCCCCTTGAAATTCCGGTTCGTCGCCGAGATCCCGACCTCGCCCGCCTCGAGGAGGCCGACTCCCAGCCCGATGCAGGGGCCGCACCCCGGGGAGAGCGGCTTCGCCCCTGCATCGAGCAGGATCTTCCAGGTCCCCCGACGCTCCGCGTCCTCCTGCACCTCACGGCTCGCGGCGGCCAGGTAGAGCCCGACCGTCGGGGCGACCTTCTTCCCCGCGAGCACGCGGGCCGCGGCTTCGAGGTCCTCCAGGCGGGAGTTCACGCAGGAGACGAGGTAGGCCTTGTGGATCGCGATTCGCCGTCGCTCGATCTCGGCGAGCGGGGTCGCGATCTGCACGGTGTCGGGCCCCGAGACGTGCGGGGTGATCGTCGCGAGGTCGAGGCGGATCCTCGCGGCGTAGGCCGCGCCCGGATCCGGCGCGGGAGGATCCGCCGACCAGGCCTCGAGGTCCCGTTCCGCGAACCGCGAGACGCCGCGAGCCCTCCGTCCGCGGATCCAGTCCGTCGTCACGCGGTCCACCGGGAACCAGCCGACCAGGGCGCCCCACTCCGTGGTCATGTTCGCGATGCTCATCCGCGCGTCCATGGACAGGCTCAGGACGCCGTTCCCCGAGAACTCCACCGCCGCGTTGAGCACGTCGTCGGGATAGAGTCCCGCCAGCGCGATGATCACGTCCTTCCCCGTCGCGCCGTTCGCGAGGGCTCCGTCGAGGACGACCTCGACCATCGGCGGGACCTGCCACCAGAACTCCCCGGTCGCCCAGATCGCGGCCGCATCGGTGCGGACCACAGGGGTCCCGAGGGCGCCGAGCGCTCCGTACATGTTCGAGTGGGAGTCGGACGCGACCACCAGCGCGCCCGGAGCGGCGTAGAGCTGCTCGCAGATCACCTGGTGGCCGATCCCGGTCCCCGCGGGGTAGAAGTCCACCCCTTGCTCCCTCGCAAAGGCCTCGATGGACCGGTACTTCTTGAGGTTGTCTTCGGAGGTGTTCTGGATGTCGTGGTCGAGGGCGAAGACCGGCTGCCGTGGGTCCCTGATCCGCGGCACGCCGAGCGACTTGAACTTCTTCATCACCGCGGACGTGTTGTCGTGGGTCATGACGTGCCGCGGCCTGAGGGAGACGAAGTCCCCGGCCCGGACCGGCCTTCCCACGGGTCCCTCGGCCATGTGCATCTGGACGATCTTCTCGATCGCGGTCTGAGCCATGCTCGCCTCCGCCGTAGGGACCGGGCCTACCGGTCCGCCGCGAGAAGGTCCAAGAGGCCGTCGATCGAGCCGAGCCGATCGAGCCCCCAGATCGCCTCCCGGACCTTGGCCTGCCGCGCAGGCGTCAGCACTGGCCCGGCGAGCGCCTCGAACTTCTCCTCGATCTCGCGGTCCGAGAGCGGATTGCGCGGGTCGCCTTTCGGATAGTCCACCTGTTTCGAGAACTCGCCGCCTTCGGTGGTGGTGATCTTCACGACGACACGCTGCAGCGCGGGGAAGACCTTCTCGATCTCCGGGTCCGCCACGACCTCGACCTTCGGGAGCTGCGCCCGTATCGTCGGGTCCATGATCTTCGCGTCGGTGAACTGCGCCGGCGTGACCTGGCGGTCGGCTATCGCCGCCGCGACGACGTAGGGCAGGCTGTGGTCCGCTGTCTCCTTCGTGCGCGGGTCGTACTTGGACGGGTCCGAGAGGATGTCCGCGGCGCGGGCGAGGGAGCGGATGTGGACCTTCGCGATCCGGTCGGGCGCCAGGTCGTTCTCCCGGACGATGTCGAGTACCGCGGAGATCGGCGTGTGGGTCAGCGCCTCGGTGGGGTACGCCTTCATGCCGCAGCGGGTGATCCGCCAGGACTCGCCCAGCCCGTCGACGAGGATCTCGAGCTTCCATTGCGGCCCGAGGCAGTGGACCATCCCCTCCTTGCCGTCGATCACGTGCTCGGGACCCGTGTACCCCTTCTCGGCCAGGAGCGCGGCGAGCACGCCGCTCTGGGTCGCCATGGGGTCCACCGTGTTCTTCATCATGGTGAGCTTCCCAGCCACCGCCGCCCCGAGGGTGAAGTGGCGGCAGCCCGAGATGCCGATCGCGTGCTGGATCCTCGCGGCGTCGAGGCCGAGCATCCGCGCCGCGACGATGGGGGAGGCGAGCGCGGTGAGCGTCGCGTGGTGCCATCCCCGCTCCCTGATTCCCGGGAACGCCGCTTCGCACAGCCTCTGCTCGAACTCGTGGCCGAGGACGATCCCGACGATCAGGTCGCGCCCGCCCCGGCCCGCGCGCTGGCCCAAGGCGAGCGCTGCCGGGATGATGTCGGAAGGGTGGGACGGGTCCTGCTTCCAGTAGATGTCGTTGTAGTCCATCACGCGGATCATCAGGGAGTTCAGCAGCGACGCGGTGACGGGGTCCGTCTTCCCGCCGGTTCCGATCACCGTGGCAGGGCCCTTTCCGGCGTTCTCCCCGAGCACCTCCAGGGCGATCCGGACGTCGTGCTGGAGGTAGCCGCCGAGAGCGCAGCCGAGGGAATCCAGGAGGAAACGCTTGGCCTGGTGCACGGCGTCGGTCGACAGCTGCTCGAACCTCAGGCCCGCGGCCCAGCGCGCCATCCTCGCGGTGATCGTCTCCGTCTTCGCGGCGGCGGTCGTGCTCATCGGTTCCCTCACTACTTCAGGTTCTTGAACGGAAGGAAGCTCATGAAATCGGCGTGGTGGACGATGGTGGCCTCGGTGCTGCGCCGGATCATGTCCCCCTCGCCGGCGTGGGCGGCGATGACGTGGCAGACCCGGTCGGGCACGCCGCACATCATGGCGACCGCGACCCCCGTGAAGGGGTGACGGAGGCTCTCCCCCCGCTCGCTCTGACGGGCCTTGCCGTCGGCCTTCTCGTACTCGAGGAGCTTCCCCACGTCGGCGAGGATCGCGCCGGCGATCACCGTGTCGAGGTCGATCGGCAGTGCCCGGCCGAGGTGCTCGATCATCGACTCCGCCGCGCGGCGGGCGATGTGGACGACGCAGCGCTTGTGCTCCATGAACGTGACGGGGCAGTTCGGGACCAAAAGGGTGAACGGGATCTCGTGGAGGTCCTCGGGGGTCAGTGGGCTCAGCTCGAACGTCCTGACCCACGTGGCGAGAACCTTCTCGCGAAGGTCGCGATCCGCGATCCATTCCAGTTCCGGCCAGAGTTTCCTGACCTCTTCGCGCATGAACGGCTCCTTGGAGTTCGCGAGGGTGGGAAAGATTAGCCCGCCAGGCGAAGGACGTCCAGCCTCAAGCCGTCGATCTCCTCGGCTGAAGCTCTACTTCCGCCAGGCCCCCGCCTTTTCGCGCGACCGCAAGAGGTGCGGTGTCGGGGTCCGCAGCAAGGTGCGCACCTCGCTTTTGAGCGCTTCCTCCGCGCGGCACGGTTCCCGTAAAGTCGATCCAGGTCGAGCCGGGAGGGTCGACGGATCGCCTGCGGGGGGTGGGAGGGCGATCATGAGCACGATCTGCGAAGGAACGGACGAAGGTCGCGATCGGACCCGCGGCGAGGTGCCTGATCCTCGGGCCGAGTCACCCGTCCGGCCGGATCGCGACGACTGGATCGAGTCGCACCGGCGGAGGATCCTCTGGATCGCCCGCGAGTACCGCCACTTCGGCGTCCCGATGGAGGACCTCCTCGCCGAGGGGACCGTGGGTGTCCTGGAGGCCGCGGCCCGCTTCGATCCACGTCGCGGCGTCAAGTTCACCTCGTACGCGGTCTGGTGGATCCGGAAGCGGATCTGCGAGATGGCGCTCAGCCAGACGGCGCTCATACGGGTCCCGCGGTACCGCCTCCGCCACCTCGCGCGGGTCCGCGCGGCGGAGCGCGAGTTCGCCGCCGCGCTCGGCAGGCCGCCGGCGAACGAGGAGATCGCGGCGCGGGCCGGCTTGCCCGAAGAGGAGGTGCGGTTCCTGCTCGGTCTCTCCAAGCGGGAGATTCCGCTGGGCACGCTGATGGGTGCCGAGTCGAACCTCAGCGTGGAGGAGACCCTGAGCGAGCCGAGCCCGGATACGCCCGACGACTCGCTGATCCGGGAGGACCGTTTAGCGCTCCTCGGCCGTATCCTCGGGCTCCTCCCGCGGCGCGAATGCGAGATCCTGGCGATGAGGTTCGGTCTCGATGGGAGGCGCGCCAAGACGCTGGCCGAGGTCGGCCGGCGCCTCGGCCTCAGTCGCGAGCGCGTCCGGCAGGTGGAGAGCCGAGCGCTCGTCCACCTGCGGCAACTCTCTCACGACGACTGCGGCCACGGGAGCCCGCGTCCGCGGGTCCCACGGCCGGCCTCCGAGGCCTGAAGCCTAGGGCTTCCCGAACACCTCCGCCTGGAACACCGAGAGCGTCCCGTCCTTCCACCCGTCGCGGGGAAGACCCGCCTTGAGGGCGAGGTGCTCCAGGAGCTCCCTAACACCCCAACCCTGCTCGGGCGCGACCTGCGGGAGGAAGACCGCCCTGTTCGGGCCCCGCTCCAGGACGACGCCGTCCCGGCCGATGACGATCGCCTCGGGCCCCGCGACCGGGAAGATGGGCGTCAACGCCGAGATCGAGACGGCCAGACGGTCCAATTCTCCCGGCCCGACCGGTGGGAAGCGCGGGTCCCTGAGAGCGGCCTCGACCGCGTTGTGGATCACGCTCCGGTAAAGCGGCTCGTGCGGCACGATGGTCCCGATGCAACCCCGGAGATGGAGCCGCTCGCGAGGCGCGCCGGCGGGCTCCTCGAGGGTGACGAACGCTCCTCGGATGGCCTCGAGGGCCGAGGTGAGGTCGGCGCCCTTGAGGGCCCGCTCGAGCGAGCCGTCCTTGAGAACGGCGTCCCGAACGGACGCGCGGGCGAGGCCGAGGAGCGTCGTCTTCTCCGCGTCGCTCAGCTTGGCACGGTCGACCTCGCCAGCGTGCGCGCCGGGGACCGGGCCCGCGCTGCGAAACGCCATCGTGGCGTAGGAAACGCTGTGCCCGAAGTCGCCGGTCATCCGGCCCGAGGTGTCGTATGCGAGCAGGGACGCCTTCGAATCCCTGGGGAGGAGCCGGAGGAGCACGCCGATGGCGTCACGTCCGCAGACGGTCGCGCCGGTACGGTCGAGGTAGCTCTCGAGACCCTCGACGTCCAGGGCCTCGATCAGGCGCGCGGCTCCAAGGTCGAGGTCCCGGAGCCTCTCCGGGACCTCGTCCCGGAACGGGACGTACCCGAACCCCGAGCCGAAGTGCGTGAAGTCCGAGGAGACGACGGTCAGGGTCCCGGCGCCGAGGAACGGCCGTAGACCGTCGGCGACCCTCGCCGCCTCCTCGCCGACGGTCCCCGAGCCGAGGAGAACCGGGACCGCGCGCCAGCCCGGCTGAAGGGCGCGCTGCAGGAACGGGACCTCCGCCTCGAGGCAATGCTCCCGCTCGAACGCAGCCGTCGAGACCATGAAGCCGGGCCGTCCCTCGAGGGCCCGCACGGTCTCGCGGTCGATCGGGACGTCGCCGAGCGGGGTCCTCAACGCATCGGCGTCGGGGAGGGCCGCGCCCCGGAACCGGGCGTAGTGGCTCGGCCCCAGGAGCAGTACGCGCTCGTAGCGCGCCCCCTTGAGCCGGCGGAACCCGTGCGCCGCGGTCTCGCCCGAGTACGCGTATCCGGCATGCGGCTCGATCAGCGCGACCACGACTCCGATGTCCTCCTCGGGGGGGGCCGGTGCGCGGTCGAGCAAGGCGTCCACCTCCCGCGCGAGTGCCTCGGGGCTCCCCGGGTACCACGTCCCGGCCACCGCGGGGCCGAGGGGCCTGCCGGTCCCTCCGGTGCCCTTGAATCCGAATGCCGCCGCCAGGACGGACAGCAGGGCTCCGATCTCGACCATGGCCGATCCCTCCGATCGAGGATGCCGGCCCGAGTCTACGCTCGAACGCGTGCGCGCGGAACCGGGGTCGGGGGTCGCGGGGGCGCGCCCCTTCCCCTTCCGCCGGAGAACGGGCATCATCTGCGGAGACGGCCCCGCCGGGAGCCGCGTCCAGGGGAGGGGTTTCCGAATGAAGCTCGCCGAACGGTTCCTGGTGAAGCCCGGGCGAAAAATCCGACTCGCGAGGATCGATCCCGGCGACACCGCGGGGGTCGAGGACAAGTCCGCCGCCGAGCCCCGGCTCGACAAGAATCTCAAACGCCTGGCGGAGCTCCAGTACCTCATGTACGCCGAGAACCGGCGCTCGCTGCTCGTCGTCCTTCAGGCCATGGATGCCGCGGGAAAGGACGGGACGATTCGCCACGTCATGACCGGCCTCAATCCTCAGGGGTGCCGCGTGACGCCGTTCAAGGCGCCGTCCCAGGAGGAGCTGGACCACGACTACCTGTGGCGCATCCACAAGGCGGTGCCCCGTCGGGGGGAAATCGGCATCTTCAACCGCTCCCACTACGAGGACGTGCTGGTGGTCCGGGTGCACGGCCTCGTTCCGAAGGGGGTCTGGTCCCGGCGTTACGACCAGATCAACGGGTTCGAGCGGATGCTGTCGGACGAGGGGACGGCGATCGTCAAGTTCTTCCTCCACATCTCGCGCCAGGAGCAGAAGCGCCGGTTCGAGGCGCGGCTCGAGGACGAGACGCGGCACTGGAAGCTGTCCCCCGCGGACTTCGAGGAGAGGAAGTACTGGAACGATTACCACCGCGCCTACGAGGACGCACTCGCCCGGTGCTCGACGCCGTGGGCCCCGTGGTACGTCGTGCCTTCGGATCGGAAGTGGTTCCGGAACCTCGCGGTCTCGCAGATCATCGTCGAGACGCTCGAGTCGTTCCGGATGAAGTTCCCCAAGCCCTCGTTCGACGTCTCGAAGATGAAGCTCGATTGAGCCATCGCGCGAGACGCGGCGCGCGCCGGAGCGGCGCGCTATCCTGGGCTCCCTCCGAAAGAGGCGTCCCGCCGCCACGGCGGACCGCCGGGGGAGGCGAGGACCGTCGTTGACCTCTGGCGGCAGCCCCGATGGACCGCGCATCCTGCGCCGCGTCTTCCGGTTCATCATCGCGAAGCGCTGGTGGGTCGTCGGGTTCCACGCGCTGCTCCTGGTGCCGGGGATCCGGTTCGCGCTCGCAGTCGGCCAGGACGACTCGGTCGAGCGTCTCGTGGTGCGCACCGATCCCGACTACGTCGCGGCCGAGGCGTTCGCCAAGGTGTTCGGGCACTCGGAATCCGCGATCCTCGTCGCGGAGGCGGCGGACCCGTTCTCTCCGGGCGTCCTGAAGCGGCTCGACGAGATCGAGCGGCGACTCGAGAAGATCCGCGGGGTCGGCGTCGAGTCGGTCCTGTCGATCTTCCGCCGGACGCAAGGAGGGTTCCAGCCGACCCCGGCGCGATGCGCGGCGTTCCGGGAATTCGCGACGGATACCGATCTCTTCGCGCGGCAGGGGCTCGTGGGAGCCCGGTTCCTCTCGATCGTCCTCTCCTTCGACGTCCGCTCGCCCGAGGAGCGCCGAGTGGTCCTCGACGCCGTGAACCTCGCGGTCGATCCGACCGTCATGGATCCGAAGCCTCTGCTGGCGCTCCGGAAGACGGGGGAGCCGTACGTCAACGGCTACTTCGAGGACGCGACCCGCGACGCGGCGCTCAGGTCCTTCCCGCTGTTCGGCGCGTTCGTCGTCTTGCTGATCCTCTTCCTCTACCGGTCGTTCCGGGCCCTCTCGGCGTTCCTCGCCACGATCGCCTCGAGCCTGGCCCTCACGGTGGGATACGCGGGCCTCTCCGGAGACGTCATCACGATCGTCTCGTCGCTCGTGCCCATGACGGTCCTCGTGACCTGCACGGCGACGCTCGTGTACATCCATTCGAGGTTCGTGGAGCACCCGGCGGGCCGGCCGCTCGACGACCACCAGGTCGACACCCTCGCCAACAAGTTCCTCCCTTGCACCGCGTCGCTGTTCGCCACCGCGGTCGGATTCGCGGCGCTGGCGGTATCGCACATCCGGCCGATCCGCGAGATGGGGATCTGGGTCGCCGCGGGGATCCTGATCACCTGGGGGGTGGTGTTCACGCTGTTCCCGGCGCTCCAGAGGATCCTGAGGACGCCGACCCAGCAGGAGCGCTCCGTCCGCGGCGGGCGCTGGTTCGTCCGCCTCGCGGAGCGCCTGCCGGCCTTCACGTTCCGCTGGCGGTGGGTGCTCGTGCCCGCGTCGCTCGCCTTCTGCGCGGCGGGCGCCGTGGCTCTCTTCGGCCTCAAGGGCGTGGTCGCGCCGATGAGCCTCGAGAGCGACGCCCTCGACTACATCGATCCGGGCGTGAGGCTCGCGCAGGACACGCGGCGGGTGCAGCAGCTCCTTCCGAGCCTCTCGGTCACGGAGGTCTGGCTCGCCGGACCGCCGGGCAGCGTCGTCCGGCCCGAGGTGCTGCTGGGCCTCGACCGCTTCTCTCGCGCGCTCGAGGCGGACGAGCGAGTGGGCTCCGCGGTCGGGCCGACGACCGTCCTCCGTCTCCTCCAGTACGTTTCCGGGCTCGGCGACCGCCTCCCGGAGGACCGAGCGGGGCTCGAGGCGGCCTCGGCACAGCTCGAAAACCTCCTGCTCCAGGAGCCGGAGCTTCGCTCGTTCGTCGACGTCGCGACGCTGTCAGAGACTCACATCACGGTCTTGAGCCGCGTGGATCGGTACGAGGGCTTCCTCGACCTGGACCGGCGGATCGCGGGGCTCTGGAAGGAGGCGGTGGCCCGCGATCCGGCCCTCGAGCCGTTCCGCATCTCGACGGTGGGCACCGAGCGGCTCCAGGCCAAGATCGCCTACCACCTCGTGCCGACCCTGGTCGACAGCTTTCTCCTGACCGCGGCGGTCATCTTCCTCACGTTCCTCCTGCTCTTCAGGAGCGGCCCGGCGCGGCTGATGGCCATGATCCCTTCGCTATTCGCGATCCTCGCGATGTTCGGGTTCATGCGCCTCGCGGGGATCGGGCTCAACGTCGCGACGATTCTCATCGCCTCGACGGTTCTCGGCACCTCGGAGAACGACCAGATCCACTTCTTCTATCACTTCAGCGAGGCGAGGCGAAACGGCTCCGTGGAAGACGGCCTGCGGCACACGCTCCTCATTTCGGGGCGGGCGATCTTCTTCGCCACGATGATCAACGCCGGGGGATTCCTGGCGTTCGCGCTGTCGGACCTTCCGCCCATGCGGGAGCTGGGTATCCTCTCGGCGCTCGCATTCGTCCTTTCGATGCTGGCCGATTTCACCGCGCTCCCCGCGGCGCTGTGGATCCTCGGCCGTCACCGGCCGGACGCCGTCCCCGCGGCGCCGGCCTCGGAGTGAGCAGAGCCATGCGCAAAGCGCTTCTCGTCGCGATCGTGCTCCTCGTCCTCCCGGCGGTCCCGGCGGAACCGCCGTCCCCGACAGTCCTCGTGATCTGCGCACCGGGATACCCCGGCACGACGGCGCAAGCGCGCCCGGTGATGGACACGTTCGCGGCCGCCGCGGCGCGCGCGGCCGGCTGGCCGGCCGGAGGCCTCTCCGCGGTCTATCACGAGAGAGAGGAGCCGGGGCTCGCCCGGCTGGCACAGGACGACGCGGCGCTCGCGCTCGTGCCGCTCCCTTTCTACCTGAAGCACGGCCCGTCGCTCGGGCTCGCGCCGCGCCTCGAGGTGGTCCGGGAGTCGGGCGCCACGGAAAGCTGGAGCCTCGTCGCCAGGAGCGGGGCGATTCCGTCCGTCGCGGCGCTCGAGGGCTTCGAGGTCGTGGGTGCGCCCGGCTACGCACCCGCCTTCGTCCGCGGCCCGGTCCTGGGACCCTGGGGAGCGCTCCCGTCCTCCACGACGGTGAGGTTCTCCCCTTCGATCCTGTCCGCGCTCCGCCGGGCGGCGGCCGGGGAGAGAATCGCCGCGCTCCTCGACGCCGCGCAGTCGACCGCGCTCGCCTCGCTGCCGCTCGCGGCGAAGGTCGAGACGGTGTACCGCGCCAAGCCGCTGCCGGGAACGCTGCTCTGCACGGTGAGGAACCGTGCGAAGGGCCGGCGGTTTGAAGCGCTGCTCGAGGCACTTCCGGGTCTCCACAAGACGTCGGAAGGCGCCGATGCGCTGAAGGCGATGCAGATGGTGCGGTTCGAGGCCGCCGACCTCGCGGGCATCGAGGCGGCGCGGAAAGCCTACGCCGCCGCCGAGGCATCGCCCCGGTGAGGATCGCGCTCCTGGTCGCTCTGACCCTGCTGCTGCCGGCAGGATGCGCCCGAGCCCTCAGAGAGCCGCGTCCCCTCGATGCGATCGCCGGGGAGACGGCGCCGACGCCGCGCGAAGAGGTCGAAGTCCTCGTATCGCGAGCCGAGGCGCTGTACGCCCGCCGGGACCTCCCGTCGGTTCGGGAGGCCGCCGGGACGTGGCTCAGGGTGGCCGCCGCGGACCGGACGAGCGTCGCGGGGGTCCTGGGCGCCGTGAAGGCGCGCGTTTGGCTCGCGGATCACGAGCCCGACCCGGCGGCGAGGAACGAATCGGCCGGCTCCGCGGTGGAGGCCGCGCAATGGTGCGGGCGGATCGCGCCCGACGATCCCGCGTGCTCTTACTGGCTCGGCGTCGCCCTCGGGGTCCAAGCGCGCGAGCGGCCTGCCACCGCGCTCTCGGCGCTGCCGAAGATGGTGCAGGCGTTCGAGCGCGCAGCTCAGGCCGCCCCGGGGCTCGACCACGGCGGGCCGGATCGGGCGCTCGCGCTGCTCCACTTGCGGGCTCCGGGATGGCCGACCGGCCCGGGTGATTCCGAGAAGGGGCTCGAGCACGCACGGCGCGCCGTCGAGATCGAAGGAGGTTACCCCGCGAATCGGCTGGCTTTCGCGGAGGCTCTTCGAGCCAACGGGCTCGAGAGCGAAGCGCGACAGGCTTACGAGGAGGCGGTCCTCGCGGCGAGACGGTCCGCGGAGAGCGGGGACCCCGACGCGCCGGACTGGATCTCCGAAGCGGAAGACGCACTCGGTCGAAAGTAAGACGAACTCGATCCGCATGGCCGCTTGCGTTCACGGAGGGACGCAGGTAAAAGGGAGGTCCACCTCGCGATCCCCGTGGGGACCGGTCGCCATCGGGGGAAGAAAGGGTCAATGATGCGAATCAGGAGTGTCGCTACACTCGCGGTCGCCGTCTGTGCGCTCGCCGCGCGCGCTGATGCGGCCGTGGTGCGCCAGATACGCCTGGCACGAGTGGATACCACGGTGGCCTTGCCCGGCGAGATGTCGCTTCCCGAGTCGAGGACGCGCTGGGACCTCACGGGGTTCAGCTCTCAGGAAACCCTCGAGCGGACGATCGACGTCGAGGGGAAGGTCCTCACCGTGACCGACCGTTATCGGGCCAGCCACGTCCGGTCCGTCGAGTCGACGGAGGTGGCGATCTATACCGATCCGTCGGGCGGCGACGCTGCGGCCCGCTGGATCCTCCCGGATCGGACTCCGGAAGACCTGCGGCCGGGGACCCGCCGGACGCTGTCTCTCGATCTGAGGGAGGGCGCGAGCGTCCGGCATCTCAGGATCGAGATCGAGACCGTCGGGGTCGGGTGGGTGCATCTACCCACCGGACCGCACGAGTCGGCGCTGCAGCGCGCGGTCGTCGCCGACGAGCCGGACGGCCGCGGCGCGTTCGGCCCCGCGGTGACACTGTACCGCTGGGTCGATCCCTTGGTGGGGGTCGTCGCCGAGACCGGAGGCGTCTCGCCCGCCGGCGCGATGGTCCTCGAGAAGGCGATTTCCGGCGCCGCGGACCTCAGAATCTACGTGGATCAGCTGTGGAGGGGCACCTACTCCGGCCTCAACTACGGATGGGACCCCGGAGTCGGAGTGTCGCTTTCCGCGCTGACGGCGCAGCATTACGCCACCGAGGCGGACGTCGCGAGCGCCAGCAGCTGGGACTTCTCGGTGACGACGGCCGGAACCGAAGTCGCCTCGACAACGACCCCCGTGAACTCCAGCGAGACGTGCAACGCAGCCCGGTGCGGCTACAACGCCCCCGGAGCCGTGCTCGAGCGGACGGACAAGAACTTCGCCACCGCGGTCGCCCACAACATCGATCGGACGAACGATGTCGCGCAACGGGAGGATCGCGCGGGCGACGTGACGATCTGGATCCGGGCCGGAGCGCAGCACGAGGGGTGGTGGACGGGATTCTCCACGCCCGACCCCTCGAGCGAGAACCGGTTCTGCTATACGACCGACACCACCACGAGGACCCCGGTCCCGCTGTGGAGGTTCTCGCACCCCGACGCCGCGACCTACTACTTCACCGCGGGGGATGTTTGGCAGAGCGGGACGTTCGCGTGCGAGCAGAACGTCTACAACCAGCATTGCGGCACGAACAACGACATCGCGTTCAACACGCTCTACATCAACGCCTGCACGACCGGCGGCCAGACCTACGCGGGGCGCCAGGGGTCGAAGGTCGTGAAGGGAGGCGTCGTCACCGTCCCGTCCGGCCACACGTTCAACGCGCTCCTGGTCCGGAACGTCGCGGAGTTCTGCGTCTGGGGAACGTCCTCCTGCTCATTCCTGAACTTCGAGCAGGTCCGCACGGTCGTCGATCTCTGGCAGGTGCCGTATCTCGGATCCGTCGCGATGGTCCAGTCGCCGACCGACGCGGGACCCGCGGATGTCAATGGCAACTACCCGTTCTTCACCACGGTCGACCTGTCGAACATCGGCTTCGGCCTCTTCCCGCCGCGAACCATCACGGCGCCATCCGCCACGACCAGCACGGTGAGCCTCAACTGGGATCCTGGACAGGACACCCACCGGATCAGCGGCTACAAGGTGTACTGGGACACGGACTCCGGCGGCTCGACCCCGTACGCGTTCGACTCGGACGGCCATCCGGGACAGGTGTCGTTCGCCGGGCCGTCGGCGACCGTCTCGGGACTCCTCTTCGGAACCCCGTATTACTTCACGATCACCTCCCTGTCGAATTTCACCGACCGTGACAGCGGGATCGCCACGCGCTACGAGAGTCTCGTCTACCCGACGCAGGTCTACGGCGATCCCAGCAACGTCTACCCCATCGAGGTCTTGAAGCGAACGGCCTGCCCGGCCACCTCGGAAGTCACGGGGCTCGTCGAGACCAACCTCGGCGGCGGCAACGTCCAGCTGTGCTGGAATGCCCTCGGGGATCCGGGCGTCGTCAACTACCGAGTCCTCGGCGCGGACTCGCCCACGTCGGAGGCGAATTTCTCGCTGTTGAGCGACGTGGGGCTCTCCACCTGCTGGAGCGGCACTCCCTCGCAGTCCTATTTCGTGGTCTACGCGATGGAAACGGGCGGCAACGGCTGCTGGGGTCATTACGGGCACTGAAGTGAGCAGGGTGGCGCGACCGGGCCGACGCATCCTCCTCCTGGTGATCGCTCTGTGCTGGCTCTCGGTCGCGTGGGGGCAATCCGCCTCCTCCTCGCTCCGCGGAACGGTCCGGGGGCTCGACGGCAAGCCCGTCGCGGGAGCGGACGTGCGGGCGAGGTCGGAGACGACCGGCGTCGTCCGCGTCACGACCTCCGATGCCCGAGGGCGTTTTCAGATGAATTCGCTCCCCCCGGGAATCTGGGTCGTGGCGGCCTCGCTCACCGACGGGACGTCCAGCGATTCCCGCACCGTCACGCTCCTCCTGCAGGAAGCGACGTCGATCGAACTCACGCTCGGAAAGGGCCTCGCGGAGAAGGTGACGGTCCGTGCCGAGCCGCCGATCGTGGACAACCAGCGGGTCGGATCGGAGATGCGGGTCGGGGATTCGATCGCCGACTCCATTCCGATCGCCGGGCGCGTCGTCACCGACCTCCCGCTCCTCGATGCGTCCGTTCGACAGGCCCCCACCGCCGACTTCTTCGGGGAGCGGGGCGCGGTCTTCGTGGTCAACGGCCAGTCCGGGCGTTCGAATTCCTTCCTGGTGGACGGCCTCGACAACAACGACGAAACCAGCGGCACGTCCATGAACTCGTTCTTCTCCCAGCTCGTCGTGCAGGACATGGTCCTCAACACGAGCCGGTACGCGGCGGAGTTCGGGAGGGCGAGCGGGGGTATCTTCAACATCGTCACCCGCCAGGGGGGCAACGAGGAAACGGGCGAGTTCTTCGTGCAGCGCGGTGCGGCGTCCTGGAACTCCCCCGGCACGTTCGTTTCAGGGCTGCCGAATCCGGAGGGATCACCGCGGACCGGTGATCAGTACCAGCTCGGATTCCGCGTCGGCGGGCCGATCCGCGAGGATCAGGCGTTCTACTTCGCCGCGTACGAGCGCCAGCGCGATGACCGGGTCGTCCCGTACGTCGGCGTGGGACGGAACGGGGCGCCGGGAGGCTTCGTGATCGCCCCGGCGGCGGACGACAACGTCTTCCTCAGGACCGACTTCGTCCTCACCCCCTCGCAGTTCTTGATGGTCCGGCTCTCCGCGGACGCGAGGTCCACCGAGGACCTGAACGTCGGCGGCCGGACCACCCCGGAGACCGGGTTCCGGCTCGACGAACACGACGTCCAGCTCGCCAGCACGCTCACCTCGGTGCTCTCCCCCAACGTGATCCACGAGGCGCGGCTCCTGGTCTCGTCCTCCGACTTCGATCAGCAGGCGAACTCGAGCCGGCCCGGGGTGGATCGGCCGTCCGGAAGCTTCGGCGGCAACAACCTCAACCGTCAGCTCCGCCGGGAGGACAAGTTCCAGCTCGTCGACAACGTCACCTGGAGGGGCGGGAGCCACACGGCCAAGTTCGGCCTCGACTTCGCGCGCTCGCGGACCGACGTTCGCACCCGGTTCAACCCCAACGGCAACTTCCTGTACTCGACGGACACGCCGTACGATTCGAACAGCTGTTCCGTGACCCCGTCGCAGGTGACCGCCGCGATCCGCAACGGAACGTATCCGATCATCCCGTGCCAGCCCTGGGAGACCGGCATGGATCGGGCGGACATCGGCACCTACCCCACGGTCTACCAGCTCATCGAGGGCGAGCCGGCGGCGAATCTGTACGACAACCAGATCGCGTTGTTCGCGCAGGATACCTGGCGGCTCGGGTCCAGGGTGGTCCTCGACTACGGTTTGCGCTACGACCTCGACACGTTCCGCCTGCCGCCGAGCGCCCGGGTCGATTCGCCGATCCCGAACGGCGGGGCCCCCGAGGACCGGAACAACCTCGCCCCCCGACTGGGCTTCACGTTCACACCCGGGAGCGGGCGGCTCGTCGTTCGGGGCGGGGGAGGCGTCTTCTACGACAAGCTCTCGCTCGGGTTCCCCGCCGTCGCCGCCATCACCTCGGGAACGAGGATCGGGATCCTGCCGGTCCAGGGCACGACGCTCGAGGTGCCGGTCGGAGACAAGACCGTCGCCCTCACCGAAGACGCCGTGGAGAAGCTCGGGGGCGGAAACTACGTCAAGGACTTCCTCATCTTCCCTGACGAGCTGATCCTCCGTTTCTCCACCGGAACGCGGCTCGACACCCCGTACTCCGTCGAGAGCTCCCTCGGCGCGGAGGTCGCCGTGGGAACGGGCGGCGCCGCGCAGCTCGAGCTCGTGCGCGCGCGCGGGCATCACCTCCCCCTCATGAGGGACCTCAACCCGGTCATCGGCGTCCGCAGTTGCGCGGGACCGGATCCGGCGAACCCGGACCCGAAGTTCCGGGACTCCTGCACGCCCGTGCACGCCGCCAGCCCGCCGGGGTCGATCGCCGCCATCACGACGGAGGGGGAAAGCTGGTACACCGGAGCGACCCTGGGCTGGCGCTGGCGAGGGAAGACGAGCTGGTATCAGGCGTCGTACACTTGGTCGCGGGCCGAGGACCTGGGGCCGGACCCGCTCAAGGGCGGGATCTACCTGCCTCCGGATTCCGTGAATCTCTCCGGCGAGAGGGGTCCGTCGGACGCCGACCGGCGGCACCGGATCGTGATCTCAGGGGCGTCCGCGCTGCCCTGGATGGGACTCCGAGCTTCGGGCGTCGTCCAGCTCAGCTCGCCCGTCCCGTTCAACGTGACCACCGGCCGGGACGACAACCTCGACGGCATCACCACCGACAGGCCGCCTGGGGTTGGGCGCAACACGGGCGAAGACACCCCGCTCGGACCGGTGAACGAGGTCAGGGCATCGGAGAACGAGTTGCGGGCGATCCGGAGCCAGCCGCTTCTGGCCCCTGTGACGTCGCTGCACGCTCCGGCGTTCTACCAGATCGACCTGAGGGTGTCGAAGCCTTTCGCGGCGAGGGACGGCCGGACCAAGGGGGAAATGTACCTTCAGATCTTCAACCTGCTCGACCGGTTCAACGGGGGCCCCGTCGAGGGGCGCGCGATCTCCCCGGACTTCGGCAGACCGATCGGCCTCGCGGGACCGCCGCGGACGATGGAGCTCGGACTGAGACTCGGATACTGAGCCCCGCGGCCCCCGCTCCTCAGATCGTGATCACCTTCGACGCCTTCCACTGGGCCGCGAGGATGTCCGCCATCCCCCCGATCACCCCCGCTCGGACCTTCTCCGCGATGCCGTAATGGTCGACGCAGGTCTTGCAGAGGATCAGGTGCACGCCCTTGGTCTCGAGCGACGCCAAGAGATCCAGCACCGGGGAACCCTCGACCGCGAGCCGCACTCCCTCGCCGTAGAACGCGATGGCCCCCGGCAGCATGTCGTTCCCGTCCAGGAGGCCGAGGTAGTTCCGGATCAGCTTGTGCTGGAGGAGGGCCTCGGCGTGACCCATCCCGTCGCGGGTGACCAGGATGAGCACGGATCCGTCCCGAAGCGAATCGCCCATGGCCGTTTCCTCCGAAGCCACCCGCCGGAGCCCGACGCGCCCGCGCGCTCCCGTCAGTCCGCGGCCACCGCCGCGCCGGCGCGGCGCGCCTCGTTCATCAGCCCGTCGAACCAGGCGTCGAAGCGGGACTCCATCCGGTCGAGGTGAACGGTGCGGGCGGGCGCCACCTCGACCGAGAGGTCGCGCGCGTCCGGCTCCACCCGGGCGAGCGGGAAACCCGAGAGGTCCCAGACGGAGCCCGCCTCCGGCTCGCCGATCGCGGCGTTCCGGTAGATCGGCGCGACCCTGCGGATCTCCTCCATGACGTCGCCGACGTCGGCGTACTTCATCTTGAACCGGTACCCCATCCTGCCGGCGAGCTGGGCGATCACCTGCCACGTCTCGAGGCCGGTCGCGGGCGGCACGGCGCGGGCGATCCGCTGGATCCGCCGCTCCGAGTTGGTGTACGTGCCGGAAGTCTCCGCCACGGTGCCGAGCGGCAGCACGACGTGAGCGGCCCTGGCGGTCTCGGTGAGGACGAGGTCGCCGACCACGAGGAAGTCCGTCGCGAGGAGGCCGGCCTTGAGGTCCTCGGGGAAGTCCGGGTCGCCCAGCGGGTCCTCGCCGAGCACGACGGCGACCTTGATCTTGCGCTCGCGGAGCCGCGCGGCGAGATCCGCCGGGGCGGTCTCGAGGTCCCGGAGCGCGACGCACCACTCCTTCTCGAGATCGTCCACGACGCTCTCGTCGCGGACCGACCGGTACCCCGGGAACCAGTCGGGGAAGCAGCCCATGTCCAGGAGCCCCTGCATGTTCGCCTTTTCGCGAAGCGAGAGGAGCGAGGCACCCAGGATCGAAGCGGCGGCGGCGTAGACCCGGCCGTCCCGCGCGGTCCGCGGGCCGCGGTAGTCCTTGTTGAAGATCAGGACCTTGAGGAGGCTCCGGCCGACGAGACGCGCCGCCTCCTTCACGAGCGCCGGATCCGCCCCCGTCCTCTCGAGGAGCCGGTCGCCGCCGAGCCCCGCCAGCGCCTCTTCGAGCCACGGCCGGTCCGTGGCCGCCGCTCCCGAGGCCGCCAGCACCTCCTGCACGATGCCCAGCAGGACGAGCGCCTCGGTTCCTGGCCGGCAGCGGATGAACACTTCGGCGAAGCGGGCGACCGGGTTGGCCTCCGGGTGGATGTAGACGAGCTTGCCGCCGCCGCGGATCGCGCGCTTGACGATCAGGTCGGCGACGAAATGCTCCTCGTCGAGTCGCGATCCGGCGAGGAGGATGACCTGGGCGTCGGCCACGTCGCGATAGGTCGCGGTCGAGACGACCTCCGGGCACTGAAGCTCGCGATTCACCAGGTGGGCGAGGGATCCGACGTCGTGGGTCCTGAGCGCCACCCTCGCCAGCTTCTGGGCGAGGTACGCCTCCTCGTTGGTGAAGCGCGGCGAGACGAACACCGCCATCTCGGATCCCGTGTACCGGCGCGACAGCTCTCTCAAGCGCATCGCCGCGTAGCCAATGGCGTCGTCGATCGGCGCGTCCTGCTGCACGCGGCCCGCCCTCACCTTGGCCTTGGCCAGCCGATCCTCCGCGTGGACGACGTCGTACCCGAACCGCCCCTTCTTGCAATGATTCCCGAAGGTGACCGGGGCGTCCTCGGAGGACGAGACCTTGACCACCGTGTCCCCGAACGTGTCGTACGCGATCCGGCAGCCGACGCCGCAGAACGAGCAGATCGACGGGACCTGCCGGGTCCGCCAGGGCCCCGGCTTCACCAGCGGGATCTTCTGCGCGATGGCGCCCGTGGGACAGGTCCCGATGCACAGACCGCAGGTCACGCAATCGGTCTCGAGGAGGGAGCCGCCCATGGCGGGGCGGACCACCGTGCTGAAGCCGCGCTGCAGGTACCCGTAGGCCGACACGCCGACCACCTCGGAGCAGATCCTCACGCACCGCCCGCACAGGATGCACTTGTTCGGGTCCAGCTCGATCAGGGGGTGGCTCGTGTCGACCTTGTGCTGCGTGGCCTCCCCGAGGAACCGGGAGATGTCGACGCCGTACTCCGTGGCGTAGCGCCTCAGGTCGCACTCGAACAGCGCCGTGCAGCCGCACTCGAGGCAGCGCCGGGCCTCCTTCTCGACGTCCTCGGGGGTGTAACCCTGCTCCACCTCCATGAATCCTCGGACCCGGTCCTCGACGGACAGCAGGGGCATCGGACGGCGCCGCGACGGCGCCGGGCTCCGCAGGTCGGCCACCGAGACCTTCGCGAACGTGTCCTTGCGGCTCACGAACTCCTTCGGCTCCGGCCGGGCCTTTCCGCCGGTGAGGTAAGCGTCGATCGCGTGGGCGGCCCTCCGGCCGGCGGCGATCGCCTCGATGGCGGTCGCGGCGCCGGTGACCACGTCGCCCCCCGCGAAGACGCCGTCGACGCTGGTCTCGCCGGTCCCTTCGTTCGTCTGGATCGTCTGCCACCGGGTGAGGTTCAGCACCTCGCCGAAGGGAAGGAAGTCGGGCACGCGTCCGTCGAGGAGCTCGGGGACCCGCGTGGCCTGCCCGATGGCGGACAGGATGAAATCGGCGTCCACGACGAACTCGGAGCCACGCACCGGCTTCGGGCTCCTCCTCCCGCTGGCGTCCGGCTCGCCGAGCTCCATCCTCAGGCACTCGAGGCCGCTGACCCGGCCGCCCGCGGTGATGACGCGGACCGGGGCCACCAGGAAGTCCATGTTCACGCCTTCCTGCTCGGCCTCGTGAATCTCGGCGGCGTTGGCGGGCATCTCGTTCCGGGTGCGGCGGTAGAGCAGGCGGACCTCCTTGACGCCGAGCCGCAGCACGGTGCGGGCGCAATCGATGGCGGTGTTGCCGCCGCCGATCACCAGCACTCGACCCCGGAGATCGATCTTGCGCCTCAGGCCGAAATTCTTGAGGAACTCGATGCCCGAGAGGACGCCCTCGGAGTCCTCCCCCTTGACCCGCATGTCCGAGCTCTTCCACGCGCCGAGGCCCAGGTACACCGCCTGGTGGCCGTCTCGCTTCAGGCTCTGGACCGTGAAGTCGCGGCCGAGGAGGGTGTTGGTCTTGAGACGCACGCCGAGGCTCAGGATCTGATTGATCTCGAGATCGAGAACGTCCTTCGGGAGCCGGTACTCGGGGATGCCGTAGCGGAGCATGCCGCCCGCCTCGGGCAGGGCCTCGAACAGGTTCACCTGGTACCCGCGGACCGCGAGGTAGTAGGCGCACGAAAGCCCGGCCGGCCCCGCTCCCACGACGGCGACCGACTTCCCGTTCAAAGGGGCCACCTCGGGGCGCCAAGCGTCGTCGCGGCCGAGGTCGAGGTCGGTGACGTACCGCTTGATCCAGTCGATGCCGACCGCCTCGTCCAGCAGGTTGCGTCGGCACCCCTTCACCTCGCACGGGCGGGTGCACACGCGTCCGCAGACCGACGGCAGGGGGTTCTTCTCCTTGATCAGCTGGACGGCGTCCCGGTGTTTCCCCAGCGCGGCGAGCGCGATGTACCCCTGGATGTCCACTTCCGCCGGGCAGGCGAGCTGGCACGGGCCGACGCAGTCGGCGTAATGGTTGGACAGCAGGAGCTCCAGGGCCGCCTTCCTGGACCTGCGGATCTCCGGGTCGTCGGTCTCGACGACCATTCCGGGACCGACCTTCGTGGAGCACGCCGGGAGGAGCGATCGGGCTCCCTTCACCTTCACCACGCAGAGAAAGCACGACGCGAACGGCTCGAGCCGGTCGTCGTGGCACAGGGTCGGGATCGTGCGGATCCCGTTCTCACGGGCGACGTCGAGGACGGTCCGGTTGCCGTCCGCGATGATCCGCTTCCCGTCGATCTCGAGCTTGACGAGGGCCATGGAGGTTCTCCGTCCGTTGCGCCGCGCTCAGTCCCTCTGGACCGCGCCGGCGCGGCAAACCTTGAAGCAGGCGGCGCAAGCGATGCACTCCGCTCCGTCGATCACGTGCCTCTGGAGCTTCTCGCCGCTGATCGCCCCGGTGGGGCACGCCTTGACGCAAAGCGTGCAGCCGGTGCAGTCGTCCGTGATGCTGTAGGTCAGGAGCTTCGAGCAGTGGTGGGCCGGGCACTTCCGGTTGCTGATGTGGGCCTCGTACTCCGACCGGAAGTACTTGAGCGTGGTGAGGACCGGGTTGGGGGCCGTCTGACCGAGCCCGCAGAGGGAGGTGTTCTTCACCCGGTGGGCGAGGTCCTCGAGCATCTCGATGTCGCCGTCCTTGCCCTCCCCCTCGGTGATGCGGGTCAGGACCTCGAGCATCCGCTTGCTCCCGATCCGGCAGAACGTGCATTTGCCGCAGGACTCGCGCTGGGTGAAATCGAGGAAGAAGCGCGCGACCTCGACCATGCAGGTACTGTCGTCCATCACCACGAGGCCGCCCGACCCCATGATCGCCCCCGTCTTGTTGATCGACTCGTAGTCGATCACGGTGTCCTGGAGCTCGGACGGGATGCAGCCACCCGACGGGCCGCCCATCTGCACCGCCTTGAACTTCCGCCCCTCCTTGATGCCGCCGCACACTCCGTAGACGATCTCCTTGATGGAGATCCCCATCGGGACCTCCACGAGGCCCCCGCGGCGGACCTTCCCCGCCATGGCGAAGACCTTGGTCCCCTTGCTGTTCGCGGTCCCGAGGGCGGCGAACGCCTGCGGGCCGTTCCCGACGATCCAAGGGACGTTGGCGAACGTCTCGACGTTGTTGATGTTGGTCGGGCAGTCCCAGAGCCCCTTCACGGCGGGGAAGGGCGGCCTCACCCTCGGCATCCCGCGGCGCCCCTCGATGGAGCCGATGAGCGCGGTCTCCTCGCCGCAGACGAACGCGCCGGCGCCTTCCTTGAGTTTCACGTGAAAGGAGAGGCCGGTGCCGAGGATGCCGTCGCCCAGGTAGCCATGCCGCTCGGCCTGCGCGATGGCGATGTTGAGCCGGCGGATCGCGAGAGGGTACTCCGCCCGGGCGTAGATGTAGCCGTCGCCGGCGCCGATGGCATGGGCCGCGATGGCCATCCCCTCCAGGACCGAATGAGGGTCCCCCTCGAGGACCGACCGGTCCATGAACGCGCCGGGATCCCCCTCGTCCGCGTTGCAGATCACGAACTTCCGCTCGCCCTTCGCGAGGCGAGTGAACCTCCATTTGAGGCCGGTGAGGAACCCGGCGCCGCCGCGCCCGCGCAGTCCGGACTCCACCATTTGCGAGATCAGCCCTTCGGGGTCGCCCGCGTCGAGCACCTTCCGGAGGGCCTGGTAGCCGCCGGCGGCCAGGTAGTCGTCGATCGCCTCCGGGTCGATGTTCCCGCAGTTCCTGAGGGCGATCCGGACCTGCTTCGCCAGGAAGTCCGACTCGGTTCCGGCGCCGTCGTCGGTCCAGACCAGCCACTCGTCCACCGGGTGGTGCTGGCCGAGATGCTCCTGCACGAGCCGGCTCACTCGGTCCGGGGTCACGCGGCCGTAGAGGTGGCGCCGCCCGGAGTCGTCCCGGATCTCCACGAGGGGCTCCTGGTAGCACATGCCGATGCAGCCGGTCCGGGCGACCGAGAGGCCGTCGCCACGAGCGCCGAGCGCCTGGCCCAGCGCGCGGTACGTCTCCTCGGCCCCGGCCGCGATGCCGCACGTCCCGAAGCCGACGATCACCTTGGTCATTTCTTCTCTCCGCTCTGGTACTTCCTCAGGACCTTCTTCACCCCGGAGGGCGTGAGGTTCGCGTGGGTGGTCTCGTCGATCATGATCACGGGGGCCAAGCTGCAGCAGCCGAGGCACGAGACGGTCTCGAGGGTGAACAGGTCGTCCTTCGTCGTCTCGCCGTTCTTGACCTCGAGCTGCGTCTCGATCTCCTCGGTGAGGTCCTTCGCCCCCGCGACGTGGCAGGCGGTGCCGTGGCACACCCGGAGGAGGTGCTTGCCGATCGGTTTGAAGCGGAACTGCGCGTAGAACGTCGCCACGCCGTAGATCTGCGTGAGCGGGACGCCGGTCTCGTCTCGGATGCGGAGCAGGCGCTCCTTCGTGAGGTACCCGTCTTCGGCCTGCGCCTTCTGGAGGAGAGGAATGAGCTTCCCCTCCTCGCCCACGTAGTGCATGTGCTTGAAGTCGTACTGCCGTTGGGTTTCCATGGACAGGGGCCTCCGCTCAATCGTGAGGCGTGTGGAGCATCCGATTGACCAGGCTGATCATCTCGTCGACGTCGCCGAATCCGCCCAGGGCGTGCCCCTTGCAGCCACGGCGCGAGCAGAACTCCAGGTAGCCGCCGGTCTTGAGGTTGAGCGACGCCATCGGCGCGCCGCACAGGCGGCACGGCGTATTGAGCATCAGGCTCATGTCGCACGTCGGGCAGCGGAACTCGGCGATCCCCCCGTCGGGAATCGCGAGGTCGGATTGGATGGAGTACTCGCCGAAGATGGCGCTCAGGAAGACGTCCCCGTCCTGGTTGGCTTCCTTGAGGTACCCTCCGAGGTGCACGTGGCGGCCCTCCGTCAGCAGATCGCCGCAGTTCGGGCAGGTCACTTCAAGCAGCAGCATGTCCTGACTCACGTTCCCTCCCCCGGGAGCGGCGGTCCCGACCGGCCGCT
The DNA here is from genome assembly GCA_020073205.1 of Terriglobia bacterium. Lineage (NCBI taxonomy): Bacteria > Pseudomonadati > Acidobacteriota > Terriglobia > Terriglobia bacterium. The sequence continues at coordinate 15,510 of JAIQFR010000029.1, read as the reverse complement.
CCCCCTCTCCGCCCCGGACGGTGACGTCGCCTCCGCTCCCGGGGCGACGGGAGGGGGGGCAAGACGATCGAGCTTGACGAAGACGCAGTCGTCGGTCGCGGCGGCGCCGCGAAGCACGTCCTCCGCCAGCGCCTCGCAGGTGGGCGCGCCGCAGGCCGCGCAGTCCTTCCTCGGGAACGACGAAAGGAGGTGGTCCTTCTCCTGCTTGAGGCGCACCGCCTCCCTGAGGTCCCTCGACGGCGCCTTGACCGGCCGGGCCCGGACCTCCTCCTCGAGATCGAAGAAGTGGTCGCGAACGAGCGAGCGGACCTTCTCCTCCTGCACGGCCCCTCTCGCGCCGAGCCGGGACACCACCTCGCGGAGGGCCCGCTTGGCGGCGTAGCGCCCCTCGATGAGGAGCGGGCCGGAGACGCAGCCGTCGGGACAGATGTACGCTTCGATGAAGTCCACGCTGCGGAATTTCCCCGACTCGATCCGGTCGAACACGTACGTGACGTCCTGCACTCCGGAGAGCGTGAGCGTGTTCCCGCTGCGCATCATCGCGGTCTCGCCGCCGGCCACGGCCCAGTTCAGCCCCCTCGGGCTGAAATCGGAGCCGGCGGGGACCTCGGCCGCCTCTTCGATCGCCCGCCGGAGCGGGCCGTAGATCTCCGCCACCGAGAACGCGCCGTCGAGGTAGGACTCCTCGAGGCCGACCGGCCAGAGGATGGAGTGCATGATGGCCGAGCAGGGGGTGATGTAGAAGGCCCCGATGTCGCTTGCGGGGATGCCCTGCTCGACGGAGAGCTTCCTTCTCACGAGCTTCGCCGTCAGCTCGCGCGGGCTCTCGAACGGCAGAAGGTGCGGAACGAGGTCGGGGTACCGGAGCTGGATCAGCCGGATCACCCCGGGGCAGGTCACGGAGATCTTCGGCCAGGGCTCGCCGCACTCCGAGAGGTAGGTGTCCACGGCGCGGCCCACCATCTCGCACATCCAGGACATGTCGTGAACCCGGTCGAAGCCCAGAGTCAGAAGGGCCTCCGCGATCCTCGCGGGCTCGACGTCCCCGCCGAACTGGGAGAAGAGCGTGGTCGACGGAATGGCCACCGTGTACCGGAATCTCTTGAGGTCCGACGGCGACGAGGTCCGCGCGCTCACCGCATCGTGAGGGCATGCGCGGATGCACTCCCCGCAGTCGATGCAGCGCTCGCCGTCCACGACCACGCGCCCCTCGCGGACCCGGATCGCCTGGGTGGGACACGCCTTGCAGCAGGCGACGCACGCGACGCAGAGCGCGCGGTCGAATTCGACGGAGTGGACGATCGTGCCGCTCACGGCTCCTCGCTTACCCGAGACGGACGGCGTAGCGGAGCGTGGTCCCCGACCCGGGGACCGACTCGATCTCGAACTGGTCGGCGTTCCTGCGGATGTTCGGCAAGCCCATGCCGGCGCCGAATCCCCGCGCCCGCATCTCGGCGGTGGCGGTGGAGTACCCCTCCTGCATCGCCATCCCGATGTCGGGGATCCCCGGCCCACGATCCGCCACGACCACCCGCACCTCGTCGCGCGTCACGGTGAGGTCCAGCGCCGCCGCGTCGGCGTACATGATCACGTTCATCTCGGCCTCGAAGTTCGCGATGCTCAATCGGCGGACGAGGGCTCCGTCGATGCCCAGCTCCTTCAGGACGCTTTTCACCCGCGTCGCGACGTCCCCGCCGTGCTCGAAGTCGTTCCCCAAGATCGCGAACGACTCGCGGTAGAGGGCCTCATCCCGCGGGTCGGAGTTGACCATTTGCAAACGCCGTTCCCGCTCCGTCAGCTCTTGGAGCCGCCGCGGAGCCCTCGCGCGGCGAGGGCCGCGCACGCGTCGAACATGTGGAGCGGCGTCGAGAGCACCGGGAGGTTCCGCTCCCGGGCCAGGTCGAGGACCTGCTGCGGTGGGCGCTTCCTGTGCACGAAAACGATCCCGGCCAACTCCGCGACGTCGGCGGTGTGAACCGACTGGATCCCCGAAAGGCCCGTGATCAGGAGCGCGTGCGGCTTCGAGAAGGCCAGCACGTCGCTCATCAGGTCGGCCGCGAAGCACTCGGTCACGACCTCGTCCAGCCGGTGTCCGCCGCTGATCACCTCGCATCCCAAGAGGTCCCGGATCTCGGCGAGCCGCAGTCCCGCGGACATGGAGGTCGGGTCGGACGTCATCCGGGGCTCAGCGGAGTCCCGCCTCGAACAGCATGCTGGCGACCTGCCAGCTGTTCAGGTCGGTGAGCAGGACCGTGATGCCGGCCTTTTCCGCCAGGGCGACCATGTCGTCCGCCGGCTTCCGGCCCCGGGTCAGGATGATCCCGGTAACGTCCACCAGGTTCGCCGCGGCGATCACGTTGTTGTGGACCTGGACCGTGACCAGCACGTTGCCGGGCTTCGCGTTGGCGATCACGTCGCTGACCATGTCCGAGATGTACACCCCGGTCACCGGCTTGTCGGCCACCGTGTTGAGCGCCTTGAGCTGGAGCTTCTCGGCAAGGTCCTTGAGGGTCATCGTCGCACTCTCCTTAGTTTAAGCCCGGCCGGGGCTACTCCATCGCCGTGAGGCCGAGGTCGACCATGATGTGCCCGTTTGAGAACTCCCGGTACAGGCCGAAGCGGTCCGGGAGGATCAGGATCTTCTTCTCCCGGTCCCGCAGCCGTTCGTTGAAATAGCGGTTCAGGATCCGGAGCTTCTCGACCGTCAGGCCACCGCGCACCCCTTCGGCGGCTTCCCCGGTCACGGCGACGTAGATCGAGACCTTGTGCTCTTGGGCGAGGTCGCCGATCTCCCAGACCTCGGTGCCCTTGGGACAGCTTCCGTAGAAAGCGAGACCGAGCAGCTCGTCGAACGGGGCCACCTCGCCGGTGCGCGTGTCCCGGATCGAAAACCGGAGCGACTGGGCCGTGGCGGTGTGCTTCCAGATCCGGTTCCCCTCGCGGTACTCCTCGACCGGCGCGACGGGATCGGACGAGAAATAAGCTCGCATCGCCTTGCTCTGGACCTCGTGCTCGACGACGATGTAGCCGGGCCGCACGTTCACCATCTCGTACCGGTAGGCGGAGCGCTCCGCTTCCATGGCGTCGTTCTCCTCTGCAAGACCCCGGCCGGGCAGCGGAATCCTCTGCCGGGTCTCGAATCGCGCGTGTCGTGATCGTTTACCATAGCAACACGCGGCGAGAGAGTAAAGGCGCGACGCGCCGCTTCAAGTCGGACGGAAACAGTCCGAATTCGGTCGATGCGAGGACGGTGTGCGGAAGTGCGCTTCCGGACCTGCCGATTGCGCCGCATGACCCAGCGCCGCCTCGATCGGGAGGACCACCGTCCGGTTCCGGCCCGCGATGCGACGACCTCCACCGGGGCCGGAGGCCACCGCGACCCCCCGCGCCCGGGGGACTCGGGACCGGATGCTAGAATGTCCGGCGACGCGGCGACCGCCGCCGCGGGAGGCTCGTGTCGGTGGCCGAACCGATCTGGTCGTTCGAGGAGCTCGCCCGGTTCGCCAAGTGGGAGGACCCGGAGGTCCGCTACTGGGCGATCGACCGCCTCATCCGCCACTTTCCCGAGACCTGCTGCGACGTCGTGCAAGGCTTCGTCCTCGACGATCACGACGCGACGCCGACCATGGTGGCGCGCCACCTCGGCGAGCACGGCACGGCCAAGCACCACAACATCCTGCTCCGCGGCTTCCGCCTGCTGCGCGGCGCGACTCCCGGCCACTGTCTCACGGCGCTGGCCCGGCTCGGGTACCCCAACACCGTAGACCTCGCCGCCTCCGCCTTGCAGCGAGGCGACATGACCGAGCCCGCGCTCGGCATCATCGTCGAGGCACTGGCCGATCTGGGGAGCCCCGACGCGCGGGAGCTCGTGCGCGAGTTCGTGGCCAAGAAGGTGGAGCTGCTGGCGGATCCGGCGGCCCTCCGCGGCGTGCTCAAGATCGTGGAGGCGCGCGAGATCCCCGACGTGCTGGCCCGGTTCCTCACCGCGCTCCAATGGCGCGGCGCGCACAGGGCGGGGGAGGGGTTCCGCACGCTCCTCGAGACCCTGGAGATCGACGACGCCGGATGGTGTTTCAGGACCGGCCCTTCCGGGCGCATCGAGCTCAGGAAGACCATCAAGGCGGTGGAGTCCGGCTACGACTGCGACATCCTCGCGGCGATGGGGGAGGCGACCATCAAGCAGATCGCCCACCGTTTCCGGGCGGGCGACCTCGGCGAGATCGTCCGCTCCATCGCCGAGTGGACGCGGGGCGCGGCCCAGAGGCTCCCCCGCGACCCCGAGGACGATCTGCCGGAGCGGATCGCCGCCGCGGTCGGGGCGTTCACCACCTCCGCGATGCTCGACGACGTGGAGCGTCTCGGCCACCAATTCCAGCAATGGGTCCTCGGCTTCCAGCTCTCCGCGGCGTTCGCGCTCGCCCGCTACCGAAACATGGGACTCGCCCTCCGCCGGGCCCGGGGGGACCTGGACCGGCTCTTGACCCTCGCCGAGGTCGAGACCGCCTTCGTGCTTCCCGACCTGCCTCCCGCGATCGCGGTCCTGTGCAAGGAGCGCGAGGAGGAGGGGAGGAAAGCGCAGGACTGGTGCCTCAGGATGCTCGAGTCCCAAGGGCCGTTCTTCCCGAAGGTCGTGGCGCTCGAGACGCTGGGCGAGCTGCGGGCCGTCCATTTCATCCCCGAGGTGATGGAATACCTCTCCGACGAGAACTCTTACGTCTACGGTGCGGCCGAGAGGGCGCTCGCGATGATGGGCGAGGCGATCGTCGCTCCGGCCCGCGCCCGGATCGAGTCGGGCGGGGCGGACGCCGACGCGGCCCACAGCCTCCTGGTACTGCTGTGCGATCTGGGGACGCGGTCGGCCTACGAGGCGGTCACCTCGAACCTGTCGTGGTTCATGGAAGAGGTGGGCGCCGGCAGCACCGCGGAGTGGGTGAGCCTGTTCGGCACCGAGGAGCTCATCGATCCCCTGCGCGATTGGCTCGACGAGGATCCCGCGGTGGTCGGCCAGGGCCTGCTCCTTCTCGGCGCGATTCACAACGTGAGGATTCCCGAGGAGGACGAGATCCTCCGAGCCATCGAGGATGAAAGGGCCCGCCAGGTCGGCGAGCCGGAAGACGACGGCTCACCGGGCGACCCGGAGGACTCGGGCGGCAACTACGTGATGTGAATGCGCGGGACCGTCCCGGGTGGCGCGAGTGCCTCCCGCCGGGCCCGCGGGAAACCGGATCGGCGGGGATGGCATCCGTACCTCCTGAACGCGTTCGCAACATCGGGATCGTCGCGCACATCGACGCGGGCAAGACGACCACCACCGAGCGCTTCCTCTTCTACACGGGGCGCAGCCACAGGATCGGCGAGGTTCACGACGGCGAGGCCGTGATGGACTTCCGCGTGGACGAGCGGGACCGCGGGATCACGATCTCCGACGCCGCGACCACCTTCATCTGGAAGGATCACCAGATCAACCTGATCGACACGCCGGGGCACGTCGACTTCACGGCCGAAGTCGAGAGGGCCCTAAGGGTGCTCGACGGCGCGGTGGTGATCTTCGACGGGGTCGAGGGGGTCGAGCCGCAGTCCGAGACCGTCTGGCACCAGGCGGACCGGTACGAGGTTCCACGCATCGCGTTCGTCAACAAGATGGATCGCGTGGGTGCCGATTTCGACGCGGCCGTGCGGTCCCTCAGGGAGCGCCTGCACGCCCACGCGGTTCCGATCCAGTTCCCGGACGGCTCCGCGGAGACGTTCGCCGGGATCGTGGATCTGCCGGATCGCGCGTATCTCACCTTCGATCCGGGGTCCCAGGGGCGGGACGTGATCGTCAGCGCGATCCCAGGTCGGCTCGCAGCGGAGGCCGAGCGCCGGCGCGCCCTCATGGTCGAGGCTCTCGCGGAGGTGCACGACGGTCTGGCGGAGCGATACCTCCGGGACGAGGAGATCTCCGCGGACGCGTTCCGTTCGGCCCTGCGGGAAGCGACGCTGGCGCACCGGGCGGTTCCGGTCGTCTGCGGCGCGGCCCTGAGGAACTCGGGGATCCAGCCGGTGCTCGACGCGGTGTGCGCCTTCCTGCCGGCGCCGGGGGACATGCCCCCGATCGAGGGGACGAGCCCGTCGGACGGGAGGCCGATACGGAGGGAGCCGCGGCTCGACGCGCCGTTCGCCGCGCTGGTATTCAAGGTGGTCGCGGCGACGTCCGCGGACCTGTACTACCTCCGCGTCTACTCGGGACGCTTAAGCTCCGGCGAACGGACCACGAATCCGCGCACCGGCGAGAAGGAACGACTCCGCCGGATCCTGCGAATGCACGCCGACCGGGGGGAGCCGGTGGAGGAGATCGAGGCGGGCGACATCGTCGCGGTGGCCGGGCTCCACCGGACGGTGACCGGCGACACCCTCTGCGACGAGGCGTTCCCGGTCCTCCTCGAGCCGATCCGGTTCCCGGAGGCGGTCGTCTCCGTCGCGGTGGAGCCAAGGACCACCACCGACCGCGACCGATTCGCCGAGGTGCTCGCGCGCATGCAGCGGGAGGACCCGACGCTGCGCTCGTCGGTGGACCCCGACACGGGCCAGACGCTGCTGTCGGGCATGGGCGAGCTGCACCTGGACGTGGTGCTGGGGCGGATGCTGCGTGATTTCGGCGTGAACGCCGTGTACGGGAAGCCGAGGGTCTCCTACCGGGAGACCGCCCGCGTCGCCGCGAAGGCCGCGGCGGAGTACCGGCGCCAGGTGGCGGGGGAGAACCTGTTCGCGAGGATCGAGCTGGGCATCGAGCCGGCACCCGGGGTCCCGCCGTCGGTGGAGGTGCTGGACCGCCTCCGCCAGGGAACGCTGCCCCAGGCGTATCTGCCGTCGATCCTGGAGTCGGTCAGGAACGCGGCGGAGGGGGGCGGGCTCTACGGTTACCCGGTCACGGCGATCCGCGTCGTGCTCCTCGACGCCGCCTACGACGACGTCGGACAGCCTGAGATCGCCCTGAACTCGGCGACGAGCATGGCGCTCCGGGAGGCGCTGCGCGTCGCGGGATCCCAGGTCCTTGAGCCCTACGGCCGGCTGGAGATCCGGGTCCCCGAGGAGTACCTCGGCGGCGTCGTGAAGACCCTGAACCAGCGCCGCGCCGTGGTCGAGGAGACGCGCTTCACGCGCGGGAACATCCTGGTCCGCGGCGTCGTGCCCATCGGGGAGATGTTCGGCTATCTCACCGTCCTGCGATCGCAGACCCAGGGACGCGGCTCGTTCTCGCTGGAGCCGCTGGACTACCGCCCGGTTCCCGACAGCCTCGTCGCTCTCCATCACGACCGGCTCTACGGATAGGGCCGATCGGGTCGCGGGAAGGCGGCCCGCGGACTCGTGGCAGCGGCCGGGGCGCGGAGGCGGCCTTGAGCGACTTCGAGACCCTCGTCGTCACCACCGACTTCTCCGAAAGCTCCCGTCGCGCCTTCGCGCCGGCGATGGCGATCGCGCGCAAGTTCTCCTCCACCGTCGTCGTCGTGCACGTCGTGGAGGACCGGCTGCCGGCATTCGTCGACGAGTTCGCCGCGATCCCGGTCGAGGAGATCCTCGACTCGCAGGCGCGGCGCGCGGCGCAGGAGCTCCAGCAGTTCGTGAAGCCCTACGAGGGGTCGGGTGTCCCACTCGAGCGCGTCGTGCTCCGCGGGACCCCTCACCTCGAGATCGCCCGGCTCGCCGCCGAGCGCAAGGCGGCGCTCGTCGCGATGTCCACCCACGGCCGGGGCTTCATCTCCCACGCGCTGTTCGGCTCCACGACGGAGCGCGTGGTCCGGCGCGCGCCCTGCCCGGTGCTGACCGTCCGCGGTCCGGAGCCCAAGGAGCGCGGCGGCGACGCCGGCCCGGCTTGACAGCCGCGGGGGTGGGTCTTAACTGAGCGATCTCCGAGAGGCCCGGGTCGAGACGGGCCTCGAGGATCAACGAGATGGCAAGGAGGTAACGACGATGGCGATCGTAAGGTGGGATCCGTGGCGAGATCTGTTGAGCATGCAGGATCGGGTGAACCGCATGCTCGCCGATGCCCCGGCTCGGTGGGGCAGCGACGAAGATTTCGGTGCGTGGGCTCCGCCCGTGGACATCTTCGAGAAGGGTGACTCCCTCGTGATCCGGGCGGAGATGCCCGGCGTCGATCGGAACGACATCGACGTACGGATCGAGAACGGGGTTCTGATGCTCAAGGGCGAGCGCAAGCACGAGGAGGACGTTCAGGAGAGGAACGCGTACCGGATGGAGCGGAGCTACGGCTCGTTCACCAGGAGCTTCGGCCTTCCGACCACCGTGGACGCGTCGAAGATCTCCGCTCACCTCAAGGACGGAGTGCTCGAGCTGATGCTGCCCAAGGCCGAGGAAGCGAAGCCGAAGAGGGTGACCATCCAGACGGCGTGAAAGCCAACGACGGCGGGAATCGCCCCGGGGCGCCGCGATGGCGGCCCCCGGGGCGGTCGTGTCTTGCACACCGGTCCGAGGGTTGCGGCAGCGCCCCGCCGGACCGAGAATGAGACCCGTTGGAGGCGATCGTGCCGCGGGGGGCCGCGGCGAGGCAAGGAGACCATGGACGCCATACTCATTCCCAGCGAGATCGGGGTCCTCCCGCTCCGTAACAGCGTGCTGTTCCCGCACGCGATCATGCCGATCTCCGTCGGCCGCCGGAAGACGCTCAACCTGCTGGACGACGTGGCGCGCGACGGGAAGCTCATCGGCGTCGTCTCCCAGCGGAACCCGGCCGACGACGACCCGGACCCGGCGGCGATGTTCCGGGTGGGGACCGCGGCGCGGATCCTCAAGATCGTCCGGCTCAACGGGAACAACGTCAATCTGATCATCCAGGGGCTCAAGCGAATCCGCGTCGACCGGTTCGTCGCCACGGAGCCCTTCGTCAAGGCCTCGGTCACCGCGCTGGAGGACGTCTTCGAGCCCGGCGTCGAGTTCGACGCGCTGGTCCGCAGCCTCATCAACCAGTTCCAGCAACTCGTGCAGGCGTCGCCCAACATCTCGAACGACCTGGGGGAGATGGTGCTGTCCGCGGGGTCGTCCGACCCGGCGCGCCTCAGCGATCTCGCAGCCTCCGTGCTGAACGTCAACGTCGAGGAGAAGATCGGTCTCCTCGAGCGGAACAACGTGCGGGACCGCGTCCAGAAACTCATGGAGATCATCACGCGGGAGCTCGAGCTTCAGGAGATCTCCAGCCGGATCCAGTCCCAGGTCGCCGACGAGGTGGGTAAGACTCAGAAGCAGTACTACCTTCGGGAGCAGATGAAGGCGATCCAGAAGGAGCTGGGCGAGGAGGACGAGCGCACCGCGGAGATGGAGGAGCTCCGGAAGAAGATCGATGCCGCGGGGATGCCGGACGAGCCGCGAAAGGCGGCGGAGAAGGAACTGGAGCGACTCTCGAAGATGCCGCCCCAGGCGGCGGAATACACCGTCTCCCGCACCTACCTCGATTGGCTCGTCTCGCTCCCCTGGTCCGTCGAGACCGAGGACAAGCTGGACGTCGTCGAGGCGAAGAGGATCCTCGACGAGGACCACTACGATCTGGAGAAGATCAAGGACCGGATCCTCGAGTACCTGGCAGTCCGCTCGCTGAAGAAAGACCTGAAGGGACAGATCCTGTGCTTCGCCGGCCCGCCCGGCGTCGGAAAGACCTCCCTCGGGAAGTCGATCGCCAGGGCCATGGGACGCAAATTCATCCGGATCTCCCTCGGTGGCATCCGCGACGAGGCCGAGATCCGCGGGCACCGTCGGACCTACATCGGGTCCCTGCCCGGGCGGATCATCCAGGGGATCAAGCGGGCGGGGACGCGCAATCCCGTGTTCATGCTCGACGAGATCGACAAGGTGGGCACCGACTTCAGGGGCGACCCGTCGTCCGCCCTCCTCGAGGTGCTGGACCCGGAGCAGAACAACGCGTTCTCCGACCACTACCTCGAAGTACCGTACGATCTCAGCAAGGTGTTCTTCATCACCACGGCGAACGTCCTCGACACGATCCCGCCGGCGCTACGAGACCGGATGGAGGTCCTGCGCCTGCCCGGCTACACCGAGGAGGAGAAGCTGGAGATCGCCAAAGGGCACCTGGTCCCGCGTCAGCTCGACGAGCACGGTCTCACCTCGGAGATTCTGGAGATCGCCGACGACGGGATCCGGATGCTGATCAACAGCTACACCCGAGAGGCCGGTGTGCGGAACCTCGACCGAGAGGTGGCGAACATCTGCCGGAAGATCGCGCGCCGCCTGGTCGAGGGGAAGAAGGATCGGTTCGTCGCGACGCCGGACCAGATCGTGGACCTGCTCGGCCCGGTCCGGTTCTTCAGGGAGATCGCGGAGCGAAGCGACCGCAGCGGTGTTGCGGTCGGCCTGGCCTGGACCCAGGTCGGAGGTGAGATTCTGTTCGTCGAGTCCACGCGGATGCGCGGAAAGGGGAAGGTGACCATCACGGGACGGCTGGGCGACGTCATGCGCGAGTCCGCCCTGGCCGCGCTGTCCTGGATCCGCAGCAGCGCCAAGGAGCTCCGGATCGACGAGGGGATATTCGACCACAGCGATTTTCACATCCACGTGCCGGCAGGGGCGATCCCGAAGGATGGTCCGTCCGCGGGCGTCACGCTCACCACGTCGCTCGTGTCGCTCCTGACGGGATTGCCGGTCCCCACCGACCTGGCCATGACCGGGGAGATCACTCTCCGGGGCAAGGTGCTGCCCGTGGGAGGCATCAAGGAGAAGGTGATCGCCGCGAAGTCCGCGGGCATCCGACGGGTCGTGCTGCCGGACAAGAACGAGAAGGACCTGATCGACGTGGCCGAGCCCGTCAAACAGGCGTTGTCCTTCCAGTTCGTCAGCGAGATCGAGCAGGTTCTCGATCTCGCGTTCGGCCCCGCACTGCGCGATCGCCCGGTGCCGGGATCGGCGGAGCCGGACCGGCCGGCTCGCGCCGGGGAGGATGGGCCACCCGAAGTCGAGCCGGAATCGGATTCCGCGACGCTGGTGGAGACCCGCCGAGGCTCCCGACGATGATGGTCGCGTCGCCGGGGGACGTCCCTGCCGGTCCGCCCCCGCCGTGACGCTGGACGCCGCCCGCTAGGCCGCGTCGGACCGCTTCAGGACGCCGAACAGGGCTTGCGGGCTCACACTTCAGGCTCTAGAATCCTCGATGGCTCGTCGCGGAATGGGCGGGGTGTCGATCGACAGCGCACCTGGGAGCGACCGACCTCCTGTGGTGATTCATGGTGATGCCCCGTTCGGGTCGGGGCGTGCCCGGGGCGCCGGAAGTTCCGTGTCCCGACCAGGGGTACAGCGCTAAGGGCAAGGAGGTTTCGATCGTGGCCAGAGGAAAGGTGAAGTGGTTCAACAACACGAAGGGATACGGTTTCATCGCCCGCGAGGACGGCCCTGACGTCTTCGTCCACTACTCCGCGATCCGAGCCGAGGGCTACAGAACCCTCGATGAAGGTCAGGAAGTCGAGTTCGAGATCAAGGAAGGTCCCAAGGGGCCGCAAGCCGAGAACGTGATGCCGGTCGCCTGAGGCACCGGTTCGAGAGGACTCACGACGACCCCGGAGGCGGAAGCCTTCGGGGTTTTTTTCGACGGGCGATGCCAGCTGAATTCGCCCAAGGTTCCGCTTGATTCGCCGCGGGCCGAGCGGTATCTAAGAACGATGGGAGCGCGACTCGGGATGGACCGCATCGGCGAGCGACCGCAGATCGAAATGCGCGGACTCCGGCGTCGAGGGGGGGTACTGGGAGCCGTGCTGGTGCTTCACGGAGCACGCAGGGCGGAGCTGCGACGGGCGTGTGCCCTCGCCGGCACGCTATCGGACGGCTGCCTTCTGGTGGCGGTGGACGGCGGGCTCAGGACCTGCAGGGCCGCGGCCCGCAAGCCGGACCTCTTCGTCGGCGACCTGGACTCGACCTCCCGCTCGCCACGTGGCGTGACGTCGGTGGTCTACGACCGGGACAAAGCGTTCAGCGACCTGGCCGGCGCGCTGCGGGAGCTGAGGACCCGGCGCGTCCAGGTCGTCACGGTTGCCGGGCTGCTCGGCGGACGTCTCGATCACGAATGGACGAATCTTCTCGATCTCGCGGCGGCCTCGGATGCTTTCGCCGGAATCCTGGCCCCCACCGACCGGGCCACCGTTCTCGTGACGAGGCGCGGGTGCCGGGCCGCCACGGTCCGCGGGCGGACGGTCTCGCTCCTCGCGGTCGGCGGCCCGGCGACGGTGACCCTTCGTGGTACGCGCTGGACGTTGAGGCGAAGGAGGATCCGGCCCGGATCGCTCGGTCTCAGCAACGTGACCGGGACCTCGTTGAGCCTCGCCGTCCACTCGGGGGCGGTGGCGCTGGTGTTCCCGGCGGGGCGCTAGCGGATCACGTACAGGTCGTCCTGCGGGCGGCTCAGGAAGACGCAGCCGCGATCGGTCACGGCCACGATCTCCTCGCAGGTCGCGATGCCGTGCCCCTCGATCGGCAACCGCGGCTCGATGGTGTAGCACTGCCCCGCCTCCACCCGAAGGTCGGGAAGGGTGCCGTACCGCTCCCACCGCGGGCAGAGCAGCCCCGCTCCGTCGTGAGCGTCGCGTCCGATCTGATGACCCAGCGCGTGCGGGAACTCCGGATACCCGCGGCCGGTGATGTACGACCGAGCGACGGTGTCGATCTCCTCTCCGGTGCGTCCGGGCTCGAGGGCACGAGCGGCTTCGCGAATCGCCTCGACGATCGTATCGAAGCCCTTCCGCACCGCCTCGGGAGCTCCGGCTTCACCGGGCTTGAGGAAGTACCAGGTCCGCTGCAGGTCCGAGCAGTAGCCGTCCCTTCTGACGCCGAAGTCCACGTTCATCACGTGGCCCGGCTCGATCGGCCGGTCCGTCGGTCCCGCGTGGGCCCCGGCCGACTCGGGTCCCGTGAAGACCGCGGGACAGTGCTCCACGTCCCAGGCAGGCTCGACACCGTCGATCCTCGACATCTCCTCGCGGATCATCTCCGCGACCCGCTTCTCCGTGAGCCCGGCGCGGAGGCGCGGCGTGAGGCGGTCGAAGATCTCCACCGTGGCGTCGCAGGCGGCGCGGATCCTCGCCTGTTCGGTGGTCGATTTCCGCCCGCGCAGCGCGGAGACGATCCGCTCCGACGAGTCGAGCCGCGATGCGTATGGGGTCCCCTCCAGGGCCTTCAGCAGGATCAGGTACATCCCGTGGGTCAGGCCGTCCGCCATCAGGTCGTTCACCGAGTAGTTGACCGCGATCCTCCGCGGATCGAGCCGGCCGAGGACCTGCCGGAGGTTCTCGGTGATCCCGCCGACGTAGGGGACGATCTCCGGGTAGTGGCCGTGCATCTTGAGGTTCGCGGCGTCGAGGCTTCCGACGATCGCGATCCGCTCGCCGGACGCGCCGAGGAGGAACGCCGAGGGCCACGTCACGTTGCTCCCGACGACCAGATCGAAGCACGGATCGGGGAGCGTGTGGGTCTCGCGCGCGAACAGGAGCCATGCGTCGAACCTGGTCTCCTCGAGAATTGCCGGCACCTGCTCCAGCTTCTCGGCCACCATCGGATCGCTCATGGCATCTCCTTCCAGAATTCGAGGTTCAGCAACACCGGTGCCTGCCCGCCTCCGCCGGGACGTCCCCGAATACCGAACGCCCCTCGCCCGCCGGGGGCGGAGCATCCCGCTCCACGTCGATCCGGCCGAGGAGCACCAGGACCCACTGGCGCGACGCGGAGAGCACGACCGTGAGCACCAGGACCAGGAACGCCGCGGCCATCGCGGCGTCGAGACGCGCGTTGAACGCGGCGGCCGCGCCGACTCCCGGCGACGCCGCCAGGGCCAGGAAGCCGATGCGCGGGTCGGGGTGGAAGATCTTCTGAATCCCGGCCGTCAACGTCACCGAGAGGAGGAACCCAAGCGGCACCAGCGGCACCCAGGCGTACCGCACCCTCCCGGTCCTCACGAAGATAGTCGCCGCGATGGTCAGGGCGGTGGCGGCGAGGAGCTGATTCGCGATGCCGAACAACGGCCAGAGGATCCACACGCCGCCGTTCGGGTCCACGACCCCCGCGTGAAGGAAGTACCCCCACGCTGCCACGAATGCGGTGCTGGTCGCGACGTTCGCCCCCCAGCCCGAGCCCCCGAGACCCGGCAGGAGGCGATGGAGCGCGTCCTGGAGGAGGTAACGTCCGACCCGCGTGCCGGCATCCAGGGTCGTGAGGATGAACAGCGCCTCGAACATGATCGCGAAATGGTACCAGAGCCCCGCGAACCTCGGCCCGCCGAGAAACCTCCGGAAGATCTCCGCCATCCCCACGGCGAGGCAGGGGGCCCCGCCGGTCCGCCCGAGAACCGACTTCTCGCCGACGCGATCGGCCAGCTGCTGCATTTCCGCCGACGTGACGGGGAATCCCTGCTCGGCGATCCACTCGACGCTCTTTTTCGAGTTGACGGCGAAGTACTGGCCCGGTGGGAGCGACGCCGCGGCGACGAGGGCCATGATGGCCACGAGGCTCTCGAGGAGCATCCCGCCGTAGCCGATCATCCGGGCGTCGGTCTCGCGCTTCAGGAGCTTTGGCGTGGTGCCGCTGGCGATCAGGGCATGGAATCCCGAAATCGCCCCGCACGCGATGGTGATGAAGCAGAAGGGAAAGATCTTCCCACCGAAGATCGGCCCGCTTCCGTCGGCGTACCGGGAGACCGCCGGCATGTGGAGATCGGGACGCACCCAGAGGATCCCGGCCGCGAGCAGCAGCACCGTGCCGAGTTTCACGAACGTGGAGAGATAGTCCCGCGGGGCCAGGAGGAGCCAGACCGGCAGAACCGACGCCGCCAGACCGTAGAGGATCACCGCCCAGGCCAGCGGCAGCCGGCCCAGCGTGAACGCCGGCCCGAGGGTGGGATGGAGCGAGACCCACCTTCCTCCGACCAGGGCGAGCACGAGGAGCGCGACGCCGATCCCGGTTGCGACGAGCACCTGTCGTCCGTGGCCGCCGCGCATGACCACTCCCATCACGAGCGCGATCGGGATGGTCGCACCGACGGTAAAGACCCCCCAGGGCGACTCGGCGAGCGCGTTCACCACCACGAGGCCGAGCACCGCGATCAGGATCACCATGATGAGCAGGATCCCGATCGTTCCGGCGATGGCGCCCCACCGGCCCAGGTAGTCGTGCGCGAGCTTGGCCAGCGAGCGGCCGTCCCGTCTCAGGCTCGCCACGAGGATCACGAAGTCCTGGACGGCGCCGCCCATCACCACGCCGGCGAGGATCCAGATCGCGCCCGGAAGGTAACCGAACTGCGCCGCGAGGATCGGTCCCACCAGAGGGCCCGGCCCGGCGATGGCGGCGAAATGGTGGCCGAACACGACCCACCGGTGGGTCGGAACGAAATCGCGGCCGTCGGCGATGCGCACGGCCGGCGTCATCCGCTCGTCGCTCAGGGCGAGGACGCGCGCGGCGACGAATTTCGAGTAGAAGCGGTAGCCGATGGCGAACGTGCACACCGCCGCGATCACGAGATAGGCGGCCGAC
>JAIQFR010000028.1 GCA_020073205.1 Terriglobia bacterium | reverse complement strand
GTTCGAGAGGTAGAGACTGAGGTTCCGGAGGATTCCTGCTCGGGCCGCCCGAGGAAGTCCCGGCCGCCCGGGCAGGCAGGACTAAGATGGAGAACTCACCGGGCGGTGTACTAGTACGTTGCACCGTTGCTTTCGGCTATTCGATCTATTGACTAAGTGGGCTACGCGACTTAGCATGAGACGATCTCCATGGAACAGCGTAGAACGCGGAGATTCCAGTTGGAATTGCCGCTTTCGATTACTCGCGAGGGTGCCGTGCGCACAGCGCTCGCCGGTAGAACCAAGAATATTAGTTCCACTGGTGTGCTCTTCACTTCCGACCGGGAACCCGACTTGGGCGGCTCGATCGAGTACATCATCACCCTCAATCGCGAATGTCCGCAACCCGTGCAACTTCGTTGCGTGGGTAAGGTCCTGCGAGCGGCGCCCACGCACATCATCGTGGAAAAGGACCGTGGCTTCGAGGTTGCTGCGACGTTGGAGCGTTACGAATTCGTGCGCAATCGCCTCGCCGTCGGGTAGTGAGTTTCCGTGGGGCGGTCCCCCTGGACCGCGGCCGACGCCCTCGTCGGCCTTGTTTCCGGAATTCGAATAGGCTACGTTGTAAGTAGCAAAGAAAAGGCGAAGGGCCGGCTATGGATCTCTCGCTCGGATTCCCGGAATTCTCCCAGGAGTTGGCACTCTCCTCCAAACCCTCTTTGGACGCCGTTGTCGCCCGCTATCGGGCCGCGCACCAGGAGCCGGATTCGCCGGTTCGCGCCATTCACCACCAACCGGCGGCGGATGGCGTTTTCGCGGATATTCCCGTCACGGTCGATGCCCGTCTGCGGGCGGCGCTGGAACGGCGCGGAATCGCACGCCTCTACGTCCACCAGGCGGACGCGTTCGATCGCATCGAAGCCGGGAAGAACGTCGTCATCGTGACTCCGACGGCCAGCGGCAAGACTCTCTGCTACAACCTGCCGGTACTGAACCTGTTGCTGCGCGATGCCGGTGCCTGCGCCATGTACCTCCTCGGGGACCCCGGCGCCGGGATCGGAGAACGCCCCCTTCCCCAGCAGCACCGTTTCCTGGTAGGTCTCGAGGTAGGCGACGCACCAGGGACAGACGGCCATGTGCCGGTCGAACTCCTCCCGCTGCCGGACCTCGAGCTCGCCGTCGAGGTACGCCGCGATGAAACCGGCGAACTCCCTGCACGTCATCGCGGACCGCCTTCTCGCAGGTGCGGATCCAGCAGGGTGCGGAGCGCCTGGCGCGCGCGGTGGAGCCTGATCTTCACGGCGTTCTCGGTCACCCCCAGGAGCCTGGCCGTCTCTTCCGTGTCCAGCTCTTCGATGTCGCGAAGGAGGAGGACGTTTCGGTACGGCTCGGGGAGCCGCGCGATCGACGCCCGGACCAGGTCGCGGCTCTCCTGCCGTCCCAGGAGCTCCTCCGCCGACGCCTTCCAGGCCACGGCCGGGTCGGCCTGGTGGCCGTCCTCGAGGTACTTCGGCAGCAGGTCCTCGATCGGCTCCTCGGGACGGCGCTGGCGCGACCGCAGCTTCATCAGGGCGCAGTTGACGACGATCCGGTGGAGCCAGGTCCCGAGCTTCGACTCTTCCTCGAAGGTGCCGAGGGCGCGGAACGCCGCCAGGAACCCCTCCTGCACCGCGTCGCGAGCGTCCTCCTCGCTCCTCAGGATGCGGCGGGCGACCGCGAGCATCATCGCTCCGTGGGATCGGACCAGCTCCTCGTAGGCGCGGTCGTCGCCGGCGCGGAGCCGCGCGACCAGCGCCGACTCCTCGTGGGGGCGGGTGGGATCGTCCGCGTGTTCCGCTTCGGCGCCCATCCACCGAGAATACCATCCCCTGCGCGGTCGCGCGGCCGCTCGCCGGCGTGGCGCGTCGCGCCTACGATGGTCGCCGTGCGGACGCTGCTGCTGTTCTTCGACGGGATCGGGATCGGACGGGACGACCCGGAGGCGAACCCGTTCGCCGCCGTCGGAGCGCGCCGCCTCTCCCTCCTCGCGGGACGGGCGCCCGATCCCTCCTGCTCGTCCCGGGCGCTCGACGCGACGCTGGGCGTCCCCGGCCTGCCCCAGTCGGCCACGGGGCAGACGACGCTGCTCACGGGGGTCAACGCGGCGCGGCTCGTGGGCCGGCACGTCTCGGGCGTCCCCGGCCCCTCGCTCCGCGGCGTCCTCGAGCGCGAGTCGCTGTTCGTGCGGCTCGTCCGCGGCGGGCGGAAGCCGACGTTCGCCAACGCCTACACCAGAGGCCATCTCGAGGCCAGGCGACCGCGGTGGTCGGCGACCACGCGGATGGTCCGCGCGTCGGGGGTGCCGTTCCGGATGCTGCACGAGGAGGGGCGCCGGGGCGAGGCGCTCTTCCACGACTGGGCGGGCGACACCAAGGCGGGACGCGCCCTCGGCGCCCCCGCCCACGAGCCGGGCCGCGCCGCGAAGATCCTCTCACGCCTCGTCGAGGAGCACGACCTGGTGCTCTACGAGTACTTCCTCACCGACGTCGCGGGGCATCGCGGAAGCCCCGCCGACCGGCTGGCCCAGGCGCGACGCGCCGAGGAGCTGGTGGACGCGGTGGTCGGATCGCTCGAGCTGTCCTCGTGCCGCCTCGTGGTCGTCAGCGACCACGGCAATCTCGAGGAGTCCCACCACGATCTCCACACGCTGAACCCCGTCCCGCTCCTCGCGTGGGGCGCTTCCGCGGAGGAACTGGTCCGGCGCGTCGAGGGCCTCGAGGACCTGACCCCGGCGTTGGCCGGCTAGGCGCGATCGGTCCGTCGCCGCGGGTATGCGGCCGGACCGTCAGTCGAACTCCAGCTTCGGGAGCAGCCTCAAGCGCTCCACGAAGCGGTCCCGGTCGAACGGGCGGCCCTCCTTGATCACCTCGAAGATCTCGACCGCGATGATCGCGGAGAGGAGCCGCCTCGCCTCGCCATCCGCGATCCCCTCGGCCAGGAGCCTCTCGTACGTCTCGCGGGTCTCGGGGGGATCGTTGTCGCCGAGCTGGTTCTCGAGCACCTCGCTCGTCGCCCTCCTGAGCGCCTCCCGTCCCGGATCGGTCACGCGAATCCCCCCTTCTCCCCGCGTCGTCGCCGGCGCGGGCCCCTGGCCCCGCCGCCCGCCCCGTCCGCGAGTCACCGCGCGGCGTCCCGCTCCATCCGCTCGAACAGGATCCGCAACTTCCTCTCCCGGGGATCGACCCCGATCACGACCGACGTGTGCCGGCCGCAGTCGAGGAACTCCGCGGGCAGCGAGACCTCGAGCGGGAGGCCGTCGCCGTTGAGATCCTTGACGTCCACGATCCGCACCGGCTCTCGCGTCGAGAAGCGCTCCTCGTAGCTCCGGGCGGCCGCCGCGGCCCCGGCGTCGTCTTCCCGGCAGGCGAAGCGAGGCACCAGCGGCTCGTGGCCGACCCCCTTGAGGCTGGAGGTGACGTCGAGCGTGTCCTCGAGCCCCTTCTCCCCCGCGAGGACCAGCTCGACCTTGGTCGCCGCGTCGGCGTGCCCGAACAGGTGCGCGGCGCACGACGCGCAGTCGGACGGGACGAACCGTGCGCTGAAGAGCACGAGCGCCAGGGTGTGGCGGAGGCCGTCGCCGAGATCGACGTTCCGCGCGTCGCGGAGGATCGCTCCCTCCGGAAGGAGCGCCGAGAGGCCGCCCGCCTCCTTCGCGCCCTTCGGCGGCTCGTAGACGTAGGTGGTGACGACCCGCGTCGTGAAGCGCTGGATCACGACGCTGCGGGTCTTCTCGCGGGGAGGCTTGCGCCCGGTGGCCTCCCTCACCGCGGTCTCGAGCGCGTCGGCGTCCCACTCGCGCCGGGTCGCTGCGAACATCACGTCGGGCGGGAGGACCGATCCGCCCTCGGCGAGCACCACGTGGATCACCAGGTCGAACGGGCGCTCCACGTCCTGGACCACGAGCCAGCTCGACGGCCACCCCTCCGCCTCGAACAGCGTCTTCACGCAGGTCGCGACGCGCTCGCTCGAGAGGACCGCGCCCGGGGGTCCCAGCACCGCCGCCTCGGTGCCGTCCCCAAGGCGGACGGTACGCCCCTCGAGGCGGGAAGCAAGCGATTCCGCGAGCGCGGCCGCACGGTCGGGAGGAGGCGGAGCGGGCTCCTTCGCCGCAGCGCCGTGTAGGCGCGCGGACAGCACCAGGAGCAGGAATACGGTCGAGACGAGGCGGCGCATGCGATCCTCCGCGGCGAGCCTACATCGGGGGTTGCCGCGAGACAACCGGCCGCGGCCCGGGCGCGCAACGCCGGGGGGCTCCGGCCATTGATCGCGGCGCGGCGAGCGCCCTAGACTCGCCGGCGCCATGAGCCTGGCCGCGATCGCCGCCGACGCTTCCCCGGTCCTCGACGACCGGTTCTTCCTTCTCGAGAGCCTGGGCCGCGGAGGGATGGGGAGCGTGTATCGCGCGTTCGACCGGGTGGAGGGGCGGCACGTCGCTCTCAAGGTCCTCGACGACCGGGAGCCCGCGGGCCCCTCCCACCCGCTGTCGGCGGAGTTCGAGGCGTGGTCGCGCCTCGCGCACCCGAACATCGTGGCGGCGCTCGAGCTTTCGCGCTCGAGGGGCGGCCCGATCGAGTCGGGCCGCCCCTATCTGGTGCTCGAGTACTTCGAGGGGCTTCCCGTGAATCGCGTGATCCGGCCCGGGAGGGCCAGCGCGGAGGCCCTCGAGGGGCTCTCCCGCGAGGTGCTGTCGGCGCTCGCCCACGTTCACGAGGCGGGGCTCGTGCACCGCGACGTCAAGCCGGGGAACGTCTTGGTCCGGGCCGCGGGACGGCCTCCGGGTCGGGTGAAGATCACGGACTTCGGACTCGCCGTCGAGGCGGGACGCACGGGGGTGCCGGGGCGCGTGAGCGGATCGATCCCGTACCTGGCCCCCGAGGCGCTGACCGGGGAGCCCCTCGACGGCCGCGCTGATCTCTACGGTCTCGGGATCCTGCTGTACCACCTCGCCGCGGGCCGGATGCCGGCGCCTCACGACGCTCCCGGAGAGATCCTGAGATGGCACCTCGAGGGCGCGCGCGCCGACCCGCGCGAGGCCGCCCCCTGGCTCCCCGAAAGGCTCGCGCGCTTCATCGCTCGGCTCATCGCCCGCGATCGTGAGGAGCGGCCCCGCTCCGCGGTCGAGGCGCTCCTGGCGCTCGGCGGGAGGTGCGCCCCTCGCGCCGCCGTGCCGCGGCCGATGGCGGGACGCGCGGAGCGGGCGGTGCTGCGCCTCGCGGTGGACGCGGCGCGGCTCGGCGCGCGGCGGCGGATCGCCCTCCCCGCGTCATCGTGCGGCGCCGAGTCGCTCCTCAGGGAAGCCCGGGTCCTGGCGGGGATCCACGGCCTCGCGGTGCACCGGCTGCGTCCCGGCGAGCGCTCCGGCCTCGGGAGCGCGGTCCTCGCGCTCCTCCTCGACCGGGGAGCCGACGCCCGCGCGCTGGTGGAGCGGCACCGTCTGCTCCGCGGGCTCCCCCTCGCGCTCCTCGGCGGCCTCCCGGTGTGGGACCGCGCGCGCGAAGGGAGCGGCGGCCGGCCCGACCCCGAGCTGCTGCGCGCATCCGCGCGGGGCGTCGCCGAATTCCTCCTGGAGTCGTCGAGCCTGAGGCCGCTGGTGCTGGTGGCCGACCGCGCGGCGCTCACCGACCCGCTCGCCCGGGAGGTCGCGGCACGACTCGATCGCGCGATCCGGGATGATCCCGCGCCGCGGCCGGGACGGGGCGGATTGCTGCTGCTCGTCGCCGACGGCTACGAGCACCCGCTGGTCGCGCCGCAGTTGACGCAGACGTAGCAGGCACCGTTGCGCACCATGAGCTGGCCGCAGTCGGAGCACGGCGGCGCGTCCGCCTGCCGGACGAACACCTCGTGCTCCCGCTCCTCGAGGGCGGCGCTCCGTTTCCGGTCGGGCTCGATCTCGGTCCCGTTGACCGCCGCCGCCCGGGCGGGCTGGTCCTCCTTCGGGAGGAACTGCAGGGCCATCCACCGGAACACGTAGTCCACGATGGACTGCGCCAGCGGGATCTCGGGGTTCCCCGTGAACCCCGAAGGCTCGAACCGCACGTGGGTGAACTTGTCCACGAGGAACCTGAGCTCGACGCCGTGCTGGAGCGCGAAGGAGATCGCCGTCGCGAACGAGTCCGCGAAGCCGGCGAGGGTCGATCCGGCCTTTCCCAGCGTGATGAAGATCTCCCCGGGGTTCCCATCCTCGTAGATGCCGACCGTGATGTACCCCTCGTATCCCGCGATGGAGAACTTGTGCGTGATGGACCTGCGGGTGTCGGGGAGCTTCCGCCTCCTCAGGTGCGTGGCGGCGGCGACCGCCTTCTCGATCTCCTTTTCCTTCCCGGCCGACATCGGCTGGGTCCGCTTGCAGCCGTCCCGGTAGATGGCGATCGCCTTGAGCCCGAGCTTCCAGGCCTCGACGTAGGTCCCCTCGATCTCCTCCACGGTGGCGGTCCCCGGCATGTTGACCGTCTTCGAGATGGCGCCGGAGATGAACGGTTGCACGGCCGCCATCATCTTGACGTGGCCCATGTAGTGGATCGACCGCTCGCCGTTGGCCGGGCGGAACGCGCAGTCGAACACCGGGAGATGCTCCGCCGCGACGTCCGGCGCCCCCTCGATGGTGTCGCGATCGTTGATGTAGTCCAGAATCCTCTGGATCGTGTCGTGCTCGTACCCGAGCTTCCTGAGGGCGAGCGGCACGGTGTTGTTCACGATCTTGAAGAGCCCGCCTCCAACCAGCTTCTTGTACTTGACCAGCGCCAGATCGGGCTCGATCCCGGTGGTGTCGCAGTCCATCATGAAGGCGATGGTTCCCGTGGGGGCGAGGACCGTGGCCTGCGCGTTGCGGAGTCCGTGCTCGGTTCCGAGGGTGACCACGTCCGCCCAGGCGCTCCGAGCCGCGGAGAGGAGGTCCGAGGGGACGAGCCGGGGGTCGATGCCGTCGGCGTGCGCCTGGTGCTTGCGCATCACGCCGAGGAACGGCTCGCGGTTCCGCTCGTAGCCGGGGAACGGCCCGACCTTCGCGGAGATCCGCGCGGAGGTGGCGTACGCGTGGCCGCACATGAGAGCGGTGATCGCCGCGGCGTACGCCCGGCCCGGCTCGGAGTCGTACGGGAGCCCCCGGGACATCAGGATGGCGCCGAGGTTCGCGTACCCGAGCCCCAGCGGCCGGTACTCGAGGGAATTCCGGGTGATCGGATCGGTCGGATACGAGGCATTGCTCACCCAGATCTCCATGGCGGTGATCGCCACGGCGACGGCGTGACGGAACGCCTCGGCGTCGAACTCCCCGTCGGGCCGGCGGAAGCGCATCAGGTTCAGCGAGGCCAGGTTGCAGGCGGAGTCGTCGAGGAACATGTACTCGGAGCAGGGATTCGACGCGTTGATCCGCGCGGTGTTGGGGCAGGTGTGCCACGCGTTGATCGTCGTGTCGAACTGGATGCCCGGGTCGCCGCAGGTCCACGCCGCGTCGGCGACCCGCCGCATGAGATCCCGCGCGCGGTAGGTCCCCATGACCCGGCCGGTGGTCACCGCGCGGGTCTGCCACTCCCCGTCGTTCAGCACCACCCGCATGAACTCGTCGTTGACGCGCACCGAGTGGTTCGCGTTCTGGAAGAAGACGGAATCGTAGGCGCCGCCATGGACGTTGAACTCGCCGGAGTACCCCGCGTCGATGAGAGCGCAGGCCTTCTTCTCCTCGTCCGCCTTGGAGGCGACGAAGTCCTCGATGTCGGGGTGGTCGACGTTCAGGATGACCATCTTCGCCGCGCGGCGCGTCTTCCCGCCCGACTTGATCACGCCGGCGAACGCGTCGTACCCCTTCATGAACGACACGGGGCCCGACGCGGTCCCGCCGCCGGCGAGAGGCTCGCGGCTCGAGCGGAGGGTCGAGAGATTCGAACCGGTGCCGGAGCCGTACTTGAACAGCATCCCCTCGGTCTTCGCGAGGCCGAGGATGGACTGCATCGTGTCCTGGACCGAGTTGATGAAGCAGGCGGACACCTGCGGGTGCTCCTCGACCCCGCAGTTGAACCAGACCGGCGAGTTGAACGACAGCATCTGGTGGAGCAGGAGGTGACAGAGCTCCGCCTCGAACGCCTCGGCATCCGCCTCGGTGGCGAAGTACCCTCCGTCGCGTCCCCAGCGGGCCGCGGTTCGGACCACCCGGTCGAGAAGCTGCTTGACGCTGTACTCGCGCTCGGGGGAGCCGAGCTGACCCCGGAAGTACTTCTGCGCGACCACGTTGGTCGCGAGCTGGGACCAGGACCGCGGGACTTCGACCCCTCGTTGCTCGA
Source organism: Terriglobia bacterium (assembly GCA_020073205.1). Lineage (NCBI taxonomy): Bacteria > Pseudomonadati > Acidobacteriota > Terriglobia > Terriglobia bacterium. The sequence goes on along the minus strand of JAIQFR010000028.1, from coordinate 33,586 downwards.
AGGTCACCTCGCCGCGCTCGTTGGAGATCACCGCGTCCCGGCGATCCCAGTCGATCTCCTCGTAAGGATGAACTCCCGGCCGGGTGAATCGCCGCGGAATCCGGAGTCCGTCTCGAGGATTGGGAACGCGGTCGGCGGCACCGGGAGCGACGTCTCCGGCGACCGGGTTCGTGCGGTCGTCCTTCGAGGATCGCGACTCGGGTTGGAGCATCGGATCACCCTCCAAATCGGCTCGTCCGCCACGCCCCAGCCGAGGCGAATGCGGCTCGCTGAACGTTGATTTTAGGCCGTTCCCGGAATCCTCACCGCCCCCTGTCCGGAACGAGCGAAAAGCGCGCTCAGAAATACCAGCGAGCCCCCGGCCTTGTCAAGCACGGAAAGTGCTGAAACTACCAAGTATTGGACGTTCAAAGTCCCGTACCACAACATATGGTGGTTTGTCCTGATCCCTATCGATCCGGAAAACCCAGCCGGCACCGAGGGTTACGCTGGCACGATCCTTCAACACCTACTGCCGGGCCTCGGGCGGCGCGCGCCCGGTCAAAGCCCGAACTTGCGCTTCCACTTCTCGTAGTAGGCGAGCCACTCGGGGCTGGGCTCGAGGAATCGGATCCCCATGCCGCAATCCAGGAGGTGGGCGAGCTGCGGCGGGACCTGTTTGGCCCACATCACCCGCCCCCAGAACGAGAAGGGGCCGTCGGGGAACTGCACCTTGAGCTGGATCGTGGTGCCGGGCTCGAAGACCTGGTTGGTGTGCACGAACAGGCCGGATTCGGAGACGTTCTTCGTGAATCCCGTCTTCTCCGGAGCGGCGATCCCGAACCGAACCAGGAGGCGGGCCCGTGCCCGCAGGATGACGCGCCTCTCGCGCCTCCCGCCCGTCGCGCCCTTCTTCTGAGGTTCGGACGCGCTGCGACCCGCGGCCATGTCGCTCCCTTCAGCGGACGGTCACATCCCCCGCTCGCCCTGTGATGAGGTGAATATAGGTCCCGGGTTCGCGAGGGGCCAACCGAGGTGGCTCGCGCAGGCAGGTTCAGTAGTGGTACCGCGCCTGAAGGAAGTCGACTCGCTCGTCGGTCACCCGATAGACCAGTCGGTGCTCCTGGGTAATGCGTCGCGACCGGCACCCCTGCAGGTAGAAGCGCAGCGGCTCGGGCTTTCCGATCCCTTCGAACGGGTCGCGAAGCGCGGCCTCGACGAGCTCGAGGATGCGAAGAGCGACCGCCCGTTCGGAACGCACCCAGAACCGGAGATCCTCCCGGAACTCGAGATGAAACACGGCGAGGCGCCGGCCGTGGAGCCCGCTAGAGGTCCGGGTCGTCAAGGCCGAGGCTCTGCCGCAGCTCCGCGATCGTGGACGGTGCGGGCTTGCCCTCGAGCGCGCGCTCCAGGGCGGAGGCCAGCCGCGCGGCGTTCCTCGGCGAGCGAAGGAGGTGCGCCGTTTCGAGGAGGGCGTTCAGCTCCGCTTCGGAGATGAGGGCGACGTTCTCGCCGTTCCTCCGCTCGATCACGTACGGCTCGCGCGTCTCGGCGACGCGGTCGCACAGGCTCGCGAGCCGGGCCCGGGCCTGGGTGTAGGTCGTACGGTTGGCCACGGTGCGGCCGCCTCCATGATCTGTACAGGAGTACTGTACAGTGAACCGCCCGTTGGGTCAAGCGCGCTCATCCCGGCGCGAGTCGCGGTGCGATGCTCCCACCGGGAGTCGAGCCGGGGACCCGTCGAGCCGCGGCCTTCCGCTGTACACCATCGCTCGACTGCCCGTCGAACCTGCGTGACCTTCAGACCTGACGGCGAGGAGGTCACCGCGGTACTGGCTCGAGGCGCCGAGGAAGGCACACGGTGGATCGCGGGACTCACTCTTGTGGGACGGTTTCGCAAAACCACGCCGCTCCCTCTCGCCGTCGTGGCGGCGCTGTTGCCCGATGGGTCCGCGCGGCCCGTCGTCCAGTTCCATCTCGCCTTTGCGAGTCGAATCCTCTTCTTCTTCACGGACACGAACTGGGAGAGCGAAGATCGGGCCCACGCCGTCTTCACCGAGAGTGGAGAACGCACCCTGACCGTCCTCGAGGCTCCTCCCCCGGACGGGACGACCAGGGGCCACCTCGAACTGGCGAGCTCGCGGGACGTTGCTTTGGAGTCAAAAGAACTGGACCGCTACTTCGGACGAGACGCCTCGATGCCCGTGGACATCGAGATCGTGACGGTCGATGCGCGATGGGCCGATCAACCGGGCCCGAGGTAGCACGCGTGCGGAACGTCGCCCCGGATGTCCTCTCGTCCCCCCGTGCATGCCATGAGCCGAGGGTGCGCTCGGGTTGTCCAACGAATCGCGTGCGCGCTGCTGCGCCCGCCGCGTCCAGAGGGCTCGACCAGCGGATTGTGAGGGAAAATTTCGAGGGCGCCGTTTCGAGCTTTTTCGGAAACGGCGCCCATTTTCTTGTCCACAGCTTCCACCGGTGTCCACCGTTTCCATGCTGTTGCGTAGACTTTGCGTAGAGTACGGTCAGAATCCCGATCTCGAACCGAGCGGTACCGCGGGGCGAGGCACGGGATCAAAGTCGACGACCGCCCTCTGAATCCAGCTTGCGGCGCGGCTAGCGCTCCTCCATTCCGCATCGGAAGGCGCGAATCCTCTCGAGCACTGCATCGGGATCTCTCCACGCGAAGGGCCCCAGGATGGACATGCGTGCCAGGAGCTGAGGGCCCCGCGCATCGTCGTCGATCGTGGCGATGAAATCCAAGATCCTCCGGCGCTCTTCGGGATCGACGACCGCGCCGACATCTCGCCCGAGGAGGTACGGAGCGACGTTTTCGAATTCCGTCAGGTCGTCGGGTACCTCAAGCGAGAATCGTCGATCCGAATCATCGCCGACGTACCTGTACATGATGTGTGCAAGATCCCCGAGGTCCTTTTCGCGGGCCTCCGGACGGTCCATGTAGGCGACCATTTTCAACACGGAGATGACGTGAATCGGAGCCACGCGCACCTCGAGATCGGCCGCGAGGCGAAGAGCGACGGCGTGCCTGAAGGCCAGCCGCATTCCGAGCAGGCTCATTCGGAAGCCGGTCCTCGGCCACTCGACGTACCCCCGCGCCAAGGCCTCGGTGCTCGCCGGAACGATGTCCACCGCGATGCCGGCAGGGGTGCGCCAGCGTTGCTCCTGGCGGGGATCCGGGGACCATCCCGGAAGCAGGGAAAGGGCGGCAGTCGCGTCCTCGATGCTCGCGGCGACCGAGAGATCGAGATCTTCCGTGGTGCGCCAGGACATCGGCATGGAGCAGCGGAGCGCGGCGGCGCCGAGTACCACCATCTTCGCGTTCGGCCAGGTTCGACCGAGCGCGCTCAGCGCTTCGACCTCGTCGGGAAGGAACGGGTTCATCGCAAGTGTCCGAGGTGTCGATCCCAGACCTCGTTGGCCGCTTCGCGTGCCCTGGGGTCGGCGGCTACGAGGAGCTCCGTGTAGATCAGGAGCGGATGGACGGTTCGGGGCTTGACCCCGTCGAAGGCAATTCGTCCCGGCGCACGCAGCAGAACGAGGGGACCGTCGTCGGCTCTCTGGGCTCGGAGGCGCTTTTGCAGATCGAGCGGAGCCTGCTCCAAATGGACGACGGTCCGCTCGCCCCGATAGACGCGCACCAGACGTGCGGCGGCCGCGCCCCCGCCGAATCCCCAGGTGAGCTTCTCCCCGAGCGCTTCCTCGAGGTGTCGCTCGAGCGCCTCCGGATCACGGTCCGCCGTCCGGTAGGTTCCGATCAGGAGGCGCGGACGCGCGTGCGTCGCGTACCCTGCGATCCAGCGCTCTAGCAGCACCTTCGTCTCGAGGATGAACCGGCGTCCCTTGACCTCCGCAATCAGGTTCTCGTCTTGCAGACGCCGAAGTGTTTCGGCCGCCGCCGTCTTTCCCGTTCCTGCGGCATCGGCCAGGCCCCGGACCGTCGCGTTCAACAGCGCGGGCTCGGCCAGGAGCGCGAAGAGCACCTGGTAACCAGGAACGCGCAGCCCACGCCGTTCTTCCGCAGCTCTTTCGCGGGTTCGCCCCTCGACGTGAGCCACGTATCGATGGCCGAGAACCAACCTGCAGTTCCCGGCGAGGTCCATGTAGTTGACGTCGTGTTCCGCGAGGTGTTGGCCAAGGGGACGAGGGATGTAGGGGGCGAACAGGATCCAGGCCTTCGTCGTTATCGCCTGCATCTGCGCGAGGACGCCATCCGCTGTCGCGTACGTCAGGTACGTCCGCTTCAACTCCACCGGCAGTTCGTGCTCGCCGTCAGGGGTCCTCACGACAACGATGCCGTCGAGTCGCCGATGGCGACCTCGGACTCCGGGCGCGCGAAGCGTCGCGCCTCGCACGAAGGGCAGCTCGCGAAGACGGGCGAGGTAGGGCTCGAACGGGTCAACGGGGCGAGTTCTCATGTCCTGTAAAATACATCGTCCCTTAGAAAAGGACAAGCGGTCAAAGCGGACAACTTCGCGCTTTCGATCCAGATGCGATGGCGACGGAGTCGATTCTATGTGCTTGTGTTTAAGTAACTTGGAAGCCGCGCCTGGCCGACAAGCCTGAGAATGCCCCCACCAGGACTCGAACCAGGGATTAGCGGATTATGAGTCCACCGATCCCGAACCTGGCCGCGCTCTCGAGCTCTCCTCGATCCTCCCGATCGCCCACTCCGCGTGGGATCGGACCATCGGATCGGGGTCTGAGAGCTTCTCGCGAAGCGTAGGGAGCGCCCGGGGATCACGCCGGTTCCCGAGGACGACGCAGGCATTGCGCCTCAGCCCGTCCCACCGCGCCCGCATGAGAGGGGTGCCGGAGAAGCGCCGCCTGAACGCCGCCTCGTCCATGCGAAGCACCTCCTCGGGATCGAGGCCACGAAGATCGTCCCGCTCGGAGAGCGGCCCCCCTTCGACCGCGCGCGCGAAGCTCACGTTCCACGGGCAGACGGTCTGGCAGTCGTCGCAGCCGAAAATCCACTCGCCGATCGCCGGCCGGACCGGCTCCGGTATCGGGCCGCGGTGCTCGATCGTCCAGTAGGAGATGCACCGGTTCGAGTCCACGACTCCCGGCTCGACGATCGCCCCGGTGGGGCAGGCGTCGAGGCACGCATTGCACGTCCCGCAGAACTCCGCGTGCGGCCCCGAGGTCGGCGCGAGGCGCGCGGCGGACAGGATCTCGCAGAGGAGGAGCCAGGATCCCCGTTCCCGCGTCAGCAGGTTCGCGTTCTTCCCGATCCAGCCGAGACCCGACGCCTCGGCCCACGCGCGCTCGAGCAAGGGTCCCGTGTCCACGAACGCCCGGGCGGGATGGCCCGTCGTCTCCTCGAGCCAGGCGGCGAGCCGCCGCGCGCGGCGTCTCAGAACGCCGTGGTAGTCCCGGCGACGAGCGTAGAGCGCGACCTTGGCGCGCCCCTCCGGGAGAGGCGCCGCCGGCTCGCCGGCGCCGTAGTTCGCCGCGAGGCACACGACGCTCTTGCACCCCGGCATCAGCTTCCGCGGATCGGAGCGGCGGTCCGGGCTCCTCGCCATCCAGCCCATCGCCGCGTGGAACCCCCGCGAGAGCCAGGATTCGAGAGCGCCCGCGTCGCGGGTGAGCGATCGCGCCTCCGCCACGCCGGCGGCGTCGAACCCCTCATCGCGGGCTCGCTGGAGGAGGGCCTGGGTGAGCGCCGCCGCGTCCACCGCTCACTCCTCGTCGGGTCCGAGCCCGGAGGGGTGCTCAGGCTCGTCTTCCGCGGGAGTGCTGAGCCCCGCGGTGCGCGCGAGCCAAAGCACCTGCCTCGCGATGCCCCGAACCACCTGCACGTCGCCCGGGGTGAGGTCCGCCCGGCCGAGGATCCGCCGGATCCGCCGCATCATCCCCTCCGCGGTATCCTCGTGGAGGAAGCCGATGGCGAGGAGGGCCGTCTCGAGGTGCACGAACGCCGCCTCGCGGGACGCGTGGTCCGCCAGCGGCTCCGGGGCCGCCGCGGCGGTGCTCCCCTCCAGCGCGAGGCGGAGCGTGTAGGCCGCGACGAGCACCGACTGCGCGAGGTTGTACGAGGGAAGCGCATCGGAGGCGAGGAAGTGCACGAGGTGCGTGCAGCGGTCGAGCTCGGCGTCGGTGAGCCCGGAGTCCTCCCGGCCGAACACGAACGCGAGATCTCCCGCCGCCATGAGCCGGCCGAGCTCCGGCGCCAGGGCGTCGAGGCGGTAGTGCGGCCGGCGCTGTTTCCCCTCGCGGCGGCTCGTCCCGATCGCGGCCCCCGCGCCGTCGAGGGCGGCGTCCAGGGTCTCGTGGACGCGGGCCAGCCGGAGGAGGTCCTCCGCCGCCACCGCCATCCTGCGCGACTCCTCCCCCCGGGGATCGCACTCGGGGGCGACCAGGTCGAGCCGGGAGAAACCGAGGTTCTTGAGCGCCCGCGCGGCCGCGCCGACGTTGCCGCCCGACTGCGGCCCCACGAGCACGAAGCGGACCCTCGTGAGGTCCGGCCCGTCGTTCGCGCTCTCCATGCGTCGCCCTTCCCGGAACGGAGAATAACAGAGGGGGCGCGATGAAGCTCTCCGCCGGCGGCGACGGGCCGCTCGTCGTGAAGCTCGCGGGGATCGCCGGCGGGACGGGGCTCTACGCCGAGGAGATGGCGCGCGTCGCGGAGGCGGGTTTTCGCGTCGCCGCCCTCGACACCACCGGCGACCGCTCCGACGACCCCGCGCCCGGTCCGATCACCTGGGACACCCTCGCGGGCGACGTCGTCCGCGGGCTCGACGCGCTCGGGAGCGATCGGGCGGTCTTGTGGGGGACCTCGTTCGGAAGCCTCGTCGCGCTCGCGGTTTCCGCCCGTCGTCCGGAGCGCGTGGCCGGGCTCCTGCTCTGCCACCCTCCCGAGCCCGGGAGGCTCCCGCGCCCGCACGCCGCCCTCGTCCGGTGGGCGTCGACGCGACGGGATCCGGAGCGCGCGACGACGGTGCTCTTCGCCGTCGCGTTCAACCTGCTCATGTCGTGGGAGGGAGTGTTCCCTTCGACGCTCGTCCGTGTCCCGGGGCTCGTCAGGGCGTCGCGAGAGGCGGCGACACCGGCCTCGACGATCCTCGAGAAGCTCCGTCTCCTCTGCGGCGAGGGCCCGCGCCTCCCCCGTCGCGAGTCCGGGATCGCGGTCTCGATGATCGTCGGGGCATGGGACACGGTGGCGCCGGCGCGAGGGGCGCGGCGGCTCGCCGCGTCGATCCCCGGCTCGCGCGTCACGGTCATGTGGCTTTCAGGCCACTCGGGGGCGTACTCGCGCCCGAGGGCTTACGGCCGCCTCGTCGTCCGGGAGCTCCGGCGGCTGGCCGCCTCCGGCTAGACCGGATCCTTTCCGCCGGGCTCCCGCGGCGTCTCGTCCTCCGTCGGCGCGAGCGCGCGCACGCTGCGCTCCAACCGCTCGACCTCGGGAAGCTCCTTCGAGCTCGCGGCGCCGAGCTCCTTGAACCGCCGGGCCTGGACCAGCACGCGGTGCTCGAACGAACCCGCGGCCTCGTTGAAGGCGTCCACGGCCTGGCCCAGGCCCGTGCCGACCTTGTTCAGGTGCTCGGCCATCACGCGCAGACGGTCGAAGAGCTCCATGCCGAGGTCCCGGATCTTCTGGGCGCTCTCGCGGACCTTCTCCTGCTGCCAGCCGTAGTAGACCGACTTCAAGATGGCGATCAGGTTGGTCGGGCTCGTCAGGAGGACCTTGCGGGTGAACCCGAAGTCGTGGAGCTCCGGGTCCGCCTGGAGCGCGGCCGAGAAGAACGCCTCCCCCGGGACGTACATGACCACGAAATCCGGGGCGTCCTGGAACTGGTCCCAGTAGCTCTTTCCGCCCAGTCGCACGACGTGATCGCGCACCTGCCGCGCGTACTCGGCGAGCTTCGCCTCTCGCGCTCCCGCGTCGGCCGCTTCCTGGGCCTCGAGGTACGCCTTCAAGGGGACCTTCGCGTCCACGATGATCCGCTTCCCTCCCGGGAGGCGGACCACGAGGTCGGGGCGCTGCCGGCCGTCCTCGGTTCGCACGCTCACCTGCTCCTCGAAGTCGCAGTGCTCGGTCATGCCGGCCAACTCCACCACCCGCCGCAGGTGGATCTCGCCCCAGCGCCCCCGCACCGAGGGCGCGCGCAGCGCCTGCACCAGGTTGGCCGTCTCGGTCTTGAGCCTCTCCTGGGTCGAGGCCATGGTCTCGACCTGCTGGCGGAGGGCGCGGTAGGCGCCCTCGCGCTCCTTCTCCATCGATTGGAGCTTGGTCTCGACTCCCTTCATGACCTCCTGGACGGGTCCCACGAGGTCTCCGATCGCCTTCTGGCGTCCGGCCAGGTCCTCGTGGGCGGACTCCTGGAATTTCTCGAGCGATTGCCTCGCGAGCTGCAGGAACGCCTCGTTGTTGCTCCGGAGCGCCTCGCCCGACAAAGCGGAGAACGCGTCGCGGAACCTCGTCTCGAGACGGTCCGACTGCGCGCGCTGCTCGGCCGCGGTCTTCCGCTCGTTCGTGAGGTCCGTTTCCGCCCGCGCGAGCGCCTCGCGCGCCGAGGCCGCCTCGGCGCGCAGCGATTCGAGAGAGCGCGCGCGTGCCAGACCCACGGCGATCCCACCGAGGACCGCCCCGAGGACGAAGACGGCGACCCCCACGATCCAGGCGCTCAAAGTCCCTCCCCCGCGGGCCGCCGGCGCAGGCCGGGCGGGCTTGCGTGAATGCACTCGGAGGCGCAAGAATAACCTTTCTCCCACGAGGTCGTAAAACAACGCTATGGCAAAGAACCGCAAGCTCCGTTGGGTGCTCTGGCTCCTGGTCCTCGTCGTCGCCGTCGGCGCCGTCATTTTTTACGTGAAGCGGCGGGAAAAGCAGCAGGGGGAGGACAAGTATCGCGTCGAGACGGTGGGCCGTGGGGACGTCACCATGACCGTGACCGCCACCGGCTCGATCTCCGCGGTCACGACCGTGCAGGTCGGGAGCCAGGTCTCGGGGATCATCGCCAGCCTCCACGCCGACTTCAACAGCAACGTGAAGAAGGGGCAGCTCCTCGCCGAGCTGGACCCGACCAACTTCCAGGCGATGGTGCAGCAGCGGCGCGCGGACCTGCTCCAGAACGAGGTCCAGATGCGGGCGGCGGAAATCTCGTTCCACCGGCAGGAGCGGCTCCTCGCGGACAACCTCGCGTCGCAGTCCGACTACGACGCTGCGAAAGCCGGGTTCGAGGCGGCGGAAGCCCAGGTCGAGCAGTCAAAGGCCGCCCTGGCACAGGCGGTGACGAACCTCGAGTACACCAAGATCGCCTCGCCGATCGACGGGGTCGTGGTCGCCCGTCAGTACGACGTCGGGCAAACGGTCGCCGCGTCGTTCCAGGCGCCGACGCTGTTCACGATCGCTCAGGACCTGACCAAGATGCAGGTCCAGGCGGACGTGGACCAGTCGGACATCGGCCGCGTGCAGATCGGCCAGCCGGTTCGGTTCAGCGTGGACGCCTACCCGGAGCACGAGTTCCGGGGGAAGATCGCGCAGATCCGGCTGAACGCCACCGCGAACCAGAACGTGATCACCTACCCGGTCATCGTCGAGGTCCCGAATCCCGACGGGAAGCTCCGCCCCCAGATGACCGCGAACGTGACCATCGAGGTGGCCACGGTCGCCAATGTCCTGAGGATCCCGAACGCGGCGCTCAGGTTCCGTCCGACCCAGGGAGCCGGCGATGCCAAGAGCGCCTCGGCCACGGGCGAGCGGGCCCCGGGGGCGTCCGGCGGCGCGCGCGCCCAGGGGACGGCGGGCGGAGCGTCTCCGGAGCAGCGCATCGCGCAGGCCGCGCAGCGGAGGCCAGGGCTAGAGGGGGCCGCCGCGGCGCTCGAGGGCGGGATGGGAGCGCACGGCGGGAGAGGGATGCAGACGGTCTACCTCCTCGCCGGGAAGAACGAGATCAAGGCGGCGAAGGTGCGGGTCGGGATCTCGGACGGGAAGTTCACGGAGATCTCTGAGGGCGAGGTCCAGCCCGGCGACAAGATCGTCGTGGGCCAGGCGACCGCGAAGGCCGAGAACAGCTCGCGACCGCCGGGCGGGGGCAGGATGTTTTGAGCCAGGCACTCGTCGACATCCGCGACCTCGTGAAGGTCTACAACATGGGCGAGGTCGAAGTGCGAGCCCTCGACGGCGTGGATCTGGCGGTGGAGCCGGGAGAGTTCGTGGCCGTCATGGGCCCGTCGGGGTCGGGGAAATCCACCCTCATGAACCTGCTCGGCTGTCTCGACCGGCCCACCTCGGGCACCTACCGGCTCGACGGCGTGGACGTCTCGGGGCTCGACGCGAACGAGCGCGCGGAGATCCGGAACGCGAAGATCGGATTCGTCTTTCAGAGCTTCAATCTCCTGCCGCGGACCACCGCGCTCGAGAACGTGGAGCTCCCGCTTCTGTACGGCCGCGCCGCGTTCGGCTCGGAGGAGCGGCTCGAGCGCGCTCAAAAGGTGCTGACCCAGGTGGGGCTCGTGGGGCGCGAGCACCACCATCCCTCGCAGCTCTCGGGCGGGCAGCAGCAGCGCGTCGCGGTGGCCCGGGCCCTGATCACCGATCCCGCGATCCTCCTGGCCGACGAGCCCACGGGAAACCTCGACACGAAGACCTCCGAGGAGGTCATGGCGATCTTCCAGGATCTGAACGAACAGGGGAAGACGATCCTCCTGATCACCCACGAGCTGGACGTGGCCGTGCACGCGAAGCGGGTCGTCCAGATGAGGGACGGCAAGATCGTGAAGGACGAACCGATCGAGCAGGTCAAGGCGCAGCGTGCGCAACGTGCGGCGCACGCGGAGGCGCGGCCATGAGGGTCACGCTCGTGCGCACCGGGAACATCCTCAAGGTCGGCCTCAAGGCGATCTTCCGGAACAAGATGCGATCGTCGCTCACGATGCTCGGGATCATCATCGGTGTGGCGTGCGTGATCGTCGTGGTCGCCGTGGCTTCGGGGGCCTCCACCTCGATCCAGTCGTCGATCACCTCGCTGGGCACCAACTTCATCATGATCATGCCGGGCGCGGTGACCCAGTCCGGGGCGCGCATCTTCACCGGGCAGTCGAGCCTGACGCCCGCGGACGCGGAGGCGATCAAGGCGGAGTGCCCGTCGGTGGCCTACGCGACTCCCGGCGAGAGGACCTCCGGCCAGATCGTCGCCGGTGAGCTGAACTGGGCGACGCAGATCCAGGGGGTCGGCCTGGACTGGCCGTTCATCCGGGCCTGGAACCTCGAGCAGGGGACCTGGTTCAGCGAAGCGGACGTCAAGGGCGCGGCGAAGGTCTGCGTCCTCGGGCACACCGTGGCCGACAACCTGTTCCCGGATGGCGACGCCGTCGGACAGGTCGTCCGGATCAAGAACGTCCCCTTCAAGGTCCTGGGCGTACTGGAGAAGAAGGGCTCGAACACCATGGGCCAGGACCAGGATGACCTGATCGCCACGCCCTACACGACCGTGATGAACCGCCTTCAGGGGCACGCGGGACACCGGGACCGGATCGACGTTATCTACGTGTCGGCCGTGTCCGTGGACAAGGTCGCGCAGGCGCAGAAAGAGATCGAGGCCCTGCTCCGCCAGCGGCAGAAGCTCCAGCCGGGCCAGGACAACAACTTCATGATGCGCTCCCAGGAGGAGATCGCGTCGATGGCGGCGGAGAACACCCGCACGCTGTCGATCCTCCTGGGCACGGTCGCGGCGGTCTCGCTCCTCGTGGGCGGGATCGGGATCATGAACATCATGCTGGTGTCGGTGACCGAGAGGACCCGGGAGATCGGCCTTCGCATGGCCATCGGCGCCAAGGGGCACCACGTCCTCGCCCAGTTCCTCCTCGAGGCGGTCGTCTTGTCGGTCCTGGGCGGCGCGATCGGCGTGCTCCTGGGGGCCGTCTGCTCGCAGGCGATCTCGCGCTTCGCGGGTTGGCCCGTGCAGGTCGGCCTCAGCTCGGTGGGGATCGCGTTCGGCTTCTCCGCCCTGGTCGGGATCTTCTTCGGGTTCTACCCCGCCAGGAAGGCGTCGAGCCTCGATCCGATCGACGCGCTGAGGTACGAGTAGCGGGAGCTCGTGGAGGCGGGAGGGCTCAGGGCGCCGGGGCCGGCCGGAGGGGAAAGGTCTCCTTGACCTCCTTCGGCTCGGGGAGCCGCTCGCCGGCCACCGCGATCACCTTCTTCGTCATGAACAGCGTGATGCCGTGGGTGCGGATCGTGGCGCCGGGATCGAGCTTCCGGACGAAGCGGTCACGGCGGTCCTGCGGCACGTCGCGGGCGGCCCGGGTGGCGTCGTACTCCAGATCCCCGGTCCAGGCGACGCGGAACCCCGAGGGCTCGTGGACGATCACCTCGCCCGACCGGCGCTGAACGAGGGGATTCGACAGCTGGTCGTACGACACGACGATCTCGCTCACGCCGTCCCCGTCGAGGTCCAGGAGCTCGAGGTCGCCTCGTCCGACGAATCCGCCGTTCTCGTTCCCGAAGTCGCGGGAGTAGACCTCAACCAGCGCGTTGCCGTCCTTTCGGAACACCTCGAGGCGGACGTCGACGGCGCTGGCGTCGTCCTTCTTCCCGGTGAAGTAGGTGACCATGGCGACCACCTGCTTCGCCTCCCCGGGGAGGACCCGGGCCGCGACGACGCTCCCCGACAGCACGTCCGCCGCCTTGATCCCCATCGCGCCGTAGGCGTCGGCTGCCGTGTCGGCGCGGACCGGGATGAGGGCGGCCAGGAGGACCGCCGGCAGTGCGGCGAAACCGAGGTACCGGACCATGTGACCGCCTTCTGCCCCGGTCTCGGGACCCGGGTCGAGGCTTCCTGCGGCGTCTCCGGAATATTACCATGCGGCCCGGTAACGATCCGGCCGCTATCCCCTATAATCGGGCCCCGGGAGTCTCCCCAGGGCCTACGCACGCATTCGGAGCCGTACCATGATCGTCTACACCGCCAGGCATGTGCTGTCCGTGGCGTCTCCCCAGGTGACCGACGGGGCCGTTGCGGTCCACGAGGGCCGCATCGCCGCCGTGGGACGGAAGACGGAAGTCCTGAAAGCGGTTGGGGACGGTGCCGAAGTCCACGATCTGGGCGACGCGGTGCTCCTCCCCGGACTCGTCAACGCGCACGTCCACCTGGACCTCTCGTGGATGCGGGACGATCCACCCCCGGGCGGATCGTACGTGGCATGGTTCCGCGACCGGATGGAGCGGGTGGAGCAGGCCCCCGACCCGATTCGACGGGAGGCCACGGAGAAAGCGGTCGCCGAGATGGCCGCGCGAGGAACGGTCGCGGTCGGCGACGCGGCCGGGGTCCCCTGGACGGCGGGGATCCTCGCGCGATCGCCGCTCCATGCCGTGGTGTTCGTGGAGCTGACCGGGTTCCGCACGGAAGACGCGGAGCGGCTGCTCGACCGCGCGGCCTCGTCACTCGATTCCATCGAGAACGAGCCCGACGTGAAGGCGGCGCGCGGGCGCGTCGGCGTGGTCCTCTCACCGCATTCAGCCCACACGGTCTCCGCGTCGCTCCTGAAGGCGCTGGCGGGCCGCGCGACCGCCTCGGGGGAGATCCTCTCGATCCACCTCGCCGAGACCCCGGACGAGGCCGCGATGCTCATGGACGGCTCGGGGCCGTTCCCCGGCCTCTTGCGGGCGCGCGGCGGATGGGACGAGGGCTGGCACGCTCCCGGCCACTCCCCGGTGGAGTACCTCGACCGACTCGGTGTGCTGTGTCGGCGCACCCTGGCGATCCACTGCATCCACCTCGGGCAGCAGGACATGTCGAAGCTCCAGGCTCGCGGGGTCACGGTCGTCACGTGCCCGCGGAGCAACCTGCGCCTCGGGGTGGGGAAGACGCCGGTCCCCAAGCTGCTGTCCGCGGGAATCCCGGTCGCCCTCGGCACCGATTCGCTCGCCAGCGTCTCGGACCTCGATCTCTTCTTCGAGATGGCGGGGCTGCGTCGCGAGCATCCGACCCTCTCCCCCGCCGCGGTCCTGAGGATGGCGACGCTCAACGGAGCGCGGGCCCTCAGGCTCGAGAGCAACCTCGGCACGCTGGAGAAGGGGAAGCTGGCGGCGCTCGCCGCGGTCTCGCTGTCGAATCCCCACGACGACCCCCTCGAGGCCGTGACCTCGGGCCCGGAGACGGTGACGGTCCTGCCGGCGCCCGTGGTCGGCGGTTGACCGGGCTCGAGCGAGGGCGGGAGCGCCGGCATGCGGAGCGGTGACCCCGTCTTCGACTCCCCCTCGTACCGGAAGGCGTACGAGGACGTGGAGTTCCTGAATCGCGACGAGCTCCGCTCGGTGCGCCTCGAGCTGGAGCTGCTGAAGGCGGACCTCGTGCAGCGCGAGCACGGGATCGTGTCCACCATCGTCGTGTTCGGGAGCGCCCGGATCCCCGAGCCCGCCGAGGCGCGGAGGCGCCTCGAGGCGGCCGAGGCCCTGGCGCGGTCGAGGCCGGGCGACGCCGCCGCGCGCGCGGGGGCCGAGCGCGCGCGGCGCATCGTGGAGAGCTCCCGTTTCTACGACGAGGCGCGCGAGTTCGGCCGGATCGCTTCCTCCTCGGGCCAGGTGGGCACGCACCGTGAATTCGTCGTGGTCACCGGCGGCGGGCCCGGCATCATGGAGGCCGCGAACCGGGGGGCGCACGACGCAGCGGCCGAGAGCGTCGGCCTCAACATCGTCCTCCCGCAGGAGCAGCGCCCGAATCCTTACGTCAGCCCCGACCTGTGCTTCCAGTTCCGCTATTTCGCGATCCGCAAGATGCACTTCCTCATGCGCGCGAAGGCCCTCGTGGCCTTCCCCGGAGGGTACGGCACCTTCGACGAGTTGTTCGAGACGCTCACGCTCATCCAGACCGGGAAGGTGCCGCCGGTGCCGGTGGTGCTGTTCGGCCGGGAATTCTGGGACCGCGTGATCCGTTTCGACGAGCTGGTGCGAGAGGGGATGATCTCGGAGAGCGAGGCCGCCCTCTTCACGTACGCGGAGACCGCCGGCGAGGCGTGGGAGGCGATCTCCTCGTTCCACGCCGGGGCCGACCACCGGATGCCCGAGATCTGACCGGGCTAGAGCGACGGCGTGCGGCCGTCCAGGATCGCGAGCGCGCACGAGAGCGCGACCGCGGGGGAGATCGACGCCATCAAGTCGCGCCCGCGCGCAGCGCGCTCCCGGGCGTTCCACTCCGCAGCCTCCGGCAGCTCCGGCACGAGGCTCCACCCGTTGGCCGCGTAGGGCCCGAATCGGGCGGGGCCGCAGGAAGGCCAGGGAGCCTGGAGGAAGATCGTAGGAGTCCCCGAGACCGCCGCGAGGTGCAGCGGTCCCGTGCCGTTCCCGACGACGAGCGATGCCGTCCGCACGAGCGCGGAGAGCGTCGCCAGGTCGCCGGTGAAGCGGGGCATCCGGCGGGCGGGAAGCTCCGCGGCGTCGAGGAGCCTGGCCGTCGGGTCGTCCCCCGGACTGGTCGAGAAGACGACCTCGATCCCCTCGGCCGCCAGCAGGGTGGCGAGACGGACGAAGTGCCCCGGCGGCCAGGGGGGACACGACGCGGTCACGCTTTCCGGCCTCAGCACGACGAATCGCCGTCCGATCCCGTGCTCCTCGAGCCAGACCGAGGCGCTCTCCCCGGCGGCGACCGGGATCGCCAGCGGGAAGCGCGCCGGTCCGCCCGCCGCGCCGGCGCGGTGCGCGTAGGACAGCGCGGACTCGACCTCGTGACGGTCGCTCAAGACGGTCCGCTCGTCCACCCGCCTCTCGAACAGCGCGGAGTAGACGCGGCGTCCGGGGCCCACGCGATGCCGGACCCTCGCCGTCGCGGCCGCCCAGGAGACCCGCCCGCCCGACGACATCGAGATGAAGAGATCGGCCCTGAAGGCCTTCAGCATCGGCGGAAGCAGGTTCGGGTCGCCGCTGTCCTCGATTACCTGGTCGACGCCGCTCACGAGGCGCGCGAACGGCGCGTTGGCCGAGCGCACCAGGACGGCGAGCCACGCGGAGGGATACGTGCTCCGTAGCGCCGCGATCGCGGGCAGCGCCAGCACCAGCGGGCCGAGGGGGCCGTTGCGCGCGATCAGGATCCGGCGGATCCCGGTCCACACTTCCCCCGGCCTGCGAACCTCCTCCGCTCGCCTGGCGACCTGGTGGAGCCGCGGACGGGCCTGCACGGACCTCCTCTTCGAAGCCAGAACATAGACCGCTCCGGCCGCGGCGTCGAGAGGGCCGTCCGGGGGACGCTGCCGACGAGGCGTAATAGAATCCGGGCCCATGGACTTCTCCCTGGTGCTCTTCGACCTCGACGGGACCCTGGTGGACTGCGCTGGTGCGGGCCGGCGCGCGATCGAGACCGCGTTCCGGGAGGTTCTCGACCTTCCGGACATCGAGGTCCCGTCGCGCCGGGTCCGGTTCGAGGGAAAGACCGACCCGGTCATCGTCGAGGAGATCGCCAGGGCGGCGGGGGTGCCCGACGCGCGACTCGCTGCGGCCGAGCCGGCGTTCCGCGCGACCTACCTGAGGGCGCTGCGCGAGGAGCTCTCGCGACCCGATCCGCGGCGGCGGGTCATGCCGGGCGCGCGCGAGCTGCTCGAGGCGCTCAGGCTTCGTCCGCACGTCGTGACGGGGCTCCTCACCGGCAACATCGAGGCGGGGGCGCGGGCCAAGCTCGAGCCGTTCGGCCTCAACCGCTACTTCGCATCGGGCGGGTTCTCTTCGGACCACAAGGACCGCGCGGAGATCGCCCGCGTCGCACGGAACAGGCTGGCGCGCCTCGCCGGGTGCGAGATCCCCCCGGCACGCGTTGCGGTCGTCGGCGACACCGAGCTCGACGTCCGGTGCGCGCGCGCCAACGGTTTTCGCGCGATCGCGGTCCACTCCGGGTGGGTCACGAAGGATCGGCTCGCGGCCGCGGGGCCGGACGCGCTGTTCGACGACCTGACCGACCTGCCCGCGGTGCTCCGGGCGCTCGGTATCGGGGACGCCGCGTGACGGCGTCCCGGGAGGCCTCGATGCCGCGGATATCGGCGTTCATCCTGACGTTCAACGAGGAGCGAAAGATCGAGGAGGCGATCCGCAGCGTCGCCTGGGCCGACGAGGTCCTGGTCGCGGACTCGTTCAGCACGGACCGTACGGTCGAGATCGCGGAGCGCCTCGGCGCCCGGGTGGTGCAGATCCCTTTCGAGGGGTTCGGCAAGCTGAGGAACGACGCCGTCGCCGGGACCCGCTTCGAGTGGATCTTCAGCCTGGACGCCGACGAGCGGTGCACCGCCGAGGTGCGCGACGAGATCCGGGAGGTCGTCGCCCGCCCCGGCGCCGCCGACGCCTACCTGGTCCCCCGCCGCAATCTCTTCATGGGGCGGTGGATCCGTCATTCGGGCTGGTATCCCGATTACCGGCAGCCGCAGCTGTTCCGGAGGGGAGCGGTGCGGTTCGTCGAGGACAAGGTCCACGAGCGGTACGTCGTCCAGGGGGAGCTCGGACGGCTCGAGAACGCGATCTGGCAGGAGCCGTTCAAGGACCTCTCCGAGGTCATCCGCAAGATGGACCGCTACTCCTCGCTGGGCGCGGAGAGGCTTTCCCTCAAGGGCACGCGGCCCGGGATGGGAAAGGCCCTGGTCCACGGCCTCGGCGCGTTCGTCCGCCACTACGTGATCCGGCTGGGGGTCCTCGACGGCTGGCCCGGGTTCGTGATCGCCCTGGGCAACTTCGAGGGGACCTTCTATCGCTACGCGAAGCTCGCCGAGGCTCAACGAGAGCGCGACGCGTCCCTGTCCCGTCCGTCCTGACCCTCATGCGGGGCGAGGCCTTGCTCGCAGCGGATCCGGCTCGATGCCGCCAGGGCAAGGAGGCGCTTCCTGCTGTCGTCCGTGAACGCGCTCATCGGGTGGTGGAGGTGGTAGACCACCGCGCGGTTGAGGAGCGGGTAGAGATCGTACCCCGCGCGCCGGAGACGGATCTCGAGGTCGTAGTCCTCGAAACCGTAGCTGTCGTACGCCTCGTCGTAGCCGTTGACGCGCTCATAGGCCTCCCGCGAAACGCTGAAGTTCACCCCCATGAGCTTGCGGGAGCGCGGATGGAACAGGCGCGCCAGGGGGACCGGGAGCCTGATCCCGAGCAACGCGCGATGGGTCTCCCCCACGAGGGCGCTCCGCGCGACCGCGCCGAACGGGAGCTCGAGACGCCCGACCGGTAGGGCGCCGGACTTGATGCGCGCGGAGATCCCCGGCCCTAAGCGGACCCTTCGGCCGCAGAGCACGCGGCCCGGGCGGGCGGACCGCCCGTGGTCGGCCAGCCAGTGGCGGTGCGGTATCGAATCGCCGTCGAGAAAGACCAGGATGTCGCCGGTCGAGCGCCGCACGGCCTCGTTGACGATCCGGCATTTCCGCCGGCCCAGGTCGTCCTGCCAGACGTGGTGCAGCGGGACCGCCAGCCGGCCCGCCCAGCCGGCGACGACCCCGCGCGTCTCGTCCGCCGACCCGTCGTCGGCGACCAGCACCTCCGTCGGCGGAGCGGACTGGCGGGAGACCCCTTCGAGCACCAGATCCAGCTCGCGCGGAGCGTTGTAGGTGGTGATCACGACGGACGACGACATCGGCCGATCTTACCATCGGGGTCGTGGGACGCCGCGGCCGCCCCTCCCGAAAGGAGCGGCGGGCGTATACTGTCGTCCAAGGGGGCGGGAGGAACTCATGGGCCGGGAGACGCGCTCGAGCCGGCAAACGCTGACCCTGGCCGCGGTCATCGTGCTGCTCGCGATGTCCGCTCGATGCGGCTCCGGGGATGGTAGCGTGTTCCACCCTCCCGTCGAGATCCTGGGCACCTGGGGAGGCATCGGTCTCCAGTTGACGGCGACCCCCGGCGGCGCGACGGTGTCCGGGTCCTGCACGCACGGTTCGGCCGATCATCCCATCGTGCTGGACGCCGATCGGCACTTCGTCGTCTCGGGAACGTATTCGGAGGCCGGTCCCGGGCCCAGCGTCCGCACGTTTCCCGCGCGCTTCGAGGGGAAGGTGGACGGGAAGGCGATGGTCCTGAGCATCGTCAGGACCGACACGAACGAGGTCGTCGGAACCTTCGACCTGGTCGAGGGCGAGTCGGGACTGATCGACCCCTGCATCGCGGTCTGACGTCCTGCCTCGTACCCTCCGGACGCCGCCGCGCCCCAGCTAGTTGTCGTAGTACAGGTGGAACTCGAACGGGTGGGGCCGGAGCTTGATCGGATCCACCTCGTTCCTGCGCTTGTACTCGACCCAGGTGTGCACGAGGTCGCCGGTGAACACGTCGCCTCGCAGGAGGAAATCGTGGTCGCTCTCGAGCGCGCGCAGCGCCTCCTCGAGCGATCCCGGCGTCTTGGGGGTCTCCTTCAGCTCGTCGACGGTCATCTCGTAGATGTCCCGGTCGAGCGGCTTGCCCGGATCCACCCGCGCCTCGATGCCGTCGATCATCGCCATCAGGACGGCGGACCAGGCGACGTAGCCGTTACAGCTCGGGTCCGGGCAGCGAAACTCCAGCCGCTTCGCCTTGGGGCTCTTCGAGTACATCGGGATCCGGACGGCGGCCGAGCGATTCCGCGCGGAGTACGCCAGGTTCACCGGTGCCTCGAAGCCCGGCACCAGCCGGCGGTAGGAGTTGGTCGTGGGCGCCGCGAACGCGAGGATCGCCGGCGCGTGCTTCAGGATCCCGCCAATGGCGTGAAGCGCCATTTCGCTGAGTCCAGCGTACCGGTCGCCGGCGAACAGGGGCTTCCCGTCCTTCCAGAACGACGCGTGGGTGTGCATGCCGCTGCCGTTGTCCTCGAAGATCGGCTTCGGCATGAACGTGACGGTCTTCCCGTGCCGCTTCGCGACGTTCTTGATGATGTACTTGAACCACATGAACTGGTCGCCCATCTTGAGGAGCGGCTCGAACCTCATGTCGATCTCGCTCTGGCCGGCGGTCGCCACCTCGTGGTGGTGGGCCTCCACGACGATGCCGATCTTGCGCATCGCGTTGAC
Organism: Terriglobia bacterium; assembly: GCA_020073205.1. Classification (NCBI taxonomy): domain Bacteria; kingdom Pseudomonadati; phylum Acidobacteriota; class Terriglobia; species Terriglobia bacterium. Next base: position 13,648 of record JAIQFR010000028.1, on the reverse strand, counting down.
CATCTCCCCCCGGAGGTCGTGGTACGTGTCGGTGGGGCTCACGGGGAAGTAACCGCCCTTGAAGCTCGGCTTGTACCCGAGATTCGGCTCCTCGATCCGGGCGGTGTTCCAGGCCCCTTCCACCGAGTCGATCTCGTAGTATCCCTTGTGCTGGTTCTGCTCGTAGCGGACCTCGTCGAACACGAAGAACTCGGGCTCGGGACCGATGTAGCAGACATCGGCGATCCCGGTCTGCTTCAGGTACGCTTCGGCCTTCCTCGCCACGTGGCGCGGGTCGCGGGTGTAGTCCTCGAGCGTGATCGGATCGACGATGTTCCCGATCACGCTGACGGTGGGCTCCTTGAAGAACGGGTCCAGGCAGAACGTGGACGGGTCCGGGATCGCGAGCATGTCCGACATGTGGATGCCTTGCCAGCCGCGGATGGACGAGCCGTCGAATCCCAGACCTTCCTTGAACGTCTTCTCGTCCCACGTGTCGAGGGGGAACGAGCAGTGCTGCCAGCTACCCAGCAGATCGGTGAACTTCAGGTCCACCATCTCCGCGTTGTGCTTCTTGGCGAATGCGAAGAAGGCCTCCGGTGTCATGCGCCCTCCCTTGCCCCCCGGTCCTCAGCCCGATTTCCGGCCCGATGCCCCTCCGCGGGACCGCTAAGGAGCGGCGCGCGCGAGCCCCGCGACCTCCGCGGTGCGCAGGATCATGGACTCAAACATCGCGACCGTCAACCGGCCGGTCTGCGTGTTCTGGCGGCTGGGGTGGTAGCAACCCAGGAGGAGCACCTGCGACCCGCCTTCGCGGAGCGTCACGCGGGCCGCGGCCCCGTGGCCGAACGCCGGCGCGGGCCGCGGCACGGCTGCGGGGTCGGCGCGTCGCGCCCGCCGGATCACCGCGTCCCACGCGATCCGGCCGAGGGCGAGGACGACCCGGACCTCGGCGAGGAGAACGACTTCGCGGTCGAGAAAGGGCGCGCACGCCGCGAGCTCCGCGGGAGAGGGCCGGTTCCGAGGCGGGGCGCAGCGGCACGCGGCGGTGATGAACGCGCCACGGAGGAAGAGGCCGTCCTCCCGCGACGTCGAATCGCCCCGGCTGGCGATGCCGGCGCGGTGCAGCGCGCCGTAAAGCCAGGCGCCCGAGGCGTCGCCGGTGAACATCCGCCCGGTGCGATTCGCGCCGTGCGCCGCCGGCGCCAGTCCCACGATCAGTGCTCGCGCGGCGGGGTCGCCGAAACCGGGAACGGGGCGCCCCCAGTAGAGCTGGTCGCGAAAGGCGCGCCGACGGACGCGGGCCACCTCGAGGCAATGGGTCCTCAGGCGCGGACATCGCGCGCAGGCGACGATCTCGCGGTTCAAGGCGTCCCAGGAGGCGCCGTTCCTCATCGCCGCGCGCGCAGGAGGGCGACCGACCGGCCCACCGACACCAGGAGGTCGTCTCCGCCGTCCCCCTCGAGATCCCCGGGGGACAGACCCACGATTCCCGGCCACCGGGCTCGCCAGACCGCTTCCCCGCTCGACGGATCGAGGAGCAGCGCGGAACTCGCCGTCGCGACGGCGAACAGCGGCTCGCGCGGCGAGCGGAACCGCCCGATCACCGCGGCGACAACCGCCGCCGGCGCGGTGCCGAAGCCGGTGCTCACGTCCGCTCCGACCACGAGCTTCGCGCCTCCCGGCGGCGCTGCGGCCGCCCGCACGACACGGCCGGCGAGATCGACGAAGCGCACGGTCCCGTCCGAGGCCAATGCGACGAACAGGGCCGACGCACCGTCTCCCGTGCGGCGCACCTCGACGGTCTCGCCGGTCCCCTCGACGCGGCGAATCCGTTTTCCCTCGCGATCGGAGAGATAGAGACCGTCCACCGTCGCCAGGGCCAGGGTTCCCTCAGGCCGATCCGGGGGCTCGGAGCCGATCGCCGCGAGGTCCAGAAGGTACGCCGGCGCCGCGACGGTCCGAACCGGGTGGCCCGAGAGGTCGAGTGCCACGATGTCCTTCCCTCCCGGTCGGTACCCGAGGACCTCCGCTCTTCCGCTGCCGTTCAGATCCGCGGCAAGCAGGCGACCGGCGGCCGGGGGGGCCGGGAGACGCGAGGAGATCCGCCCGTCGGCCTCGATCGTCGCCAGCTCGTTGCCGGCGGCGACCACGATCTTCGGCCGTTCGCCCGGAGCCTTCACCACCACGGCTCCCGTCACCGTGGCCCCGAGGTCGCGCATCCACGCCACGTCAAGCGCGCCGGCGCCCGACAACACCTCTCCGATCGCGCGGCGTGGCCCCCCGCCGGCATCCTCGGCGAGCAGCGCCCGCACCCGATCGGCGATGGTCTTCTCGATCCCCTGTTGCCAGCCCTCCCAGCGCTCGCGGACCCTGCCGCGCCGGTCGGCGATCACCACCGTCGGCAGCTCGCGCGCGTGGAACGCCTTGTCGACGCCGCGATTCAAGGTCCCGATCGGCATCGTGAGCTTGAGCGCTTCCACCGTCCGGCGTGCCGTGGGGCGCGGCTCTCCCGCGTTGATCGCGATGGCCTCCAGGCCGCGAGGCCCTTCGACGGCGTAGAGCTCCTGAAGGCGCGGCAGCTCCTGAATGCACGGCGCGCACCAGGACGCCCAGAAATCCAGCAGCAGGACCTTGCCGCGCGCCGAGGCCAGCGGGAGTGTGCCGCCTTCGAGGAGAGGTACCGAAATCTCCGCCAGCGACTCGAACCAGACCGGCGCCTCCAGCGGGGAGCGCGCGCTTCCTCCGGTCCCGGTGCCCTCCGCGTCCAGCTCGACCCTCCAGGCGATCCCGCCGGGGCCCGGCGTCCACGAGAGGGCCGGCGGCCCCGAAGCGGCCGGCGCCGCCGCGGCGAGCGAGAGCAGGAACGGAATCCATCCGCTCGCGAGGATCATCTCGACGACGAGTCTAACGGGGGGAGAGGAAACGCGCACCCTTCGTCGGAGCACGAGGAACCGCGAAACGGGAAGCGGTTGCGATGCGGGTCAGGTCCGTGCGCGGGCGACCGGTCTAGGCCCGGGCTTCGCTCGAGCGCCAGAGCGTGTAGATCTCGAAGGCCTTGGAGGTCTCGATCTCGACGAAGCTCCGGTAGACCTTCCGCCGCTGGGGGTCGATCTGGTACGTCCGGTCGCCGAACACGAAGTTGACGACGCCCCCCTGGCCCTCACTCTTGCGACGAGCGCTTTTCCGCGTCACCGGTGCCGCCCTCCTTCGCGCAATTCCAGCGTGGATGACATGACGTATATCAAAACTCGTACCAGGCCCCCACGCGGAGGCTCCAGGCCGCGGAATCGTCGGGAGCGTCAACGCCAGCGGGGCCTGACGAAGACGTGGGCCCTCTCACGCCTCGAAGTCGCCCTCCATCCGGTTTCGCCAAACCGGCCACCCTGGCGGGCCAGATCGTCGCAACTCCGCCATTGTGGCCGGATGGGCTCCTTCCTCATTATAATCAACCCATGCTGGATACCCCGCCTGGCAGCAAGGCGATTCTCGTGGTGGTCGAGGACCTCGACCTCCGGGAGCGGGCGACGTCGATCCTCGCTCGATCGGGGTATCAACCCACCCCCGTGGAGCGAGGGGAGGAAGCGCTGCCCGTGTTCAACGCGCGCCATCACGACGCCGTGCTCCTCGACCTCGAGATCGCAGGCGTGGACGCGTCGGAGCTGCTGCGGAATTTCCGCCGGGTGAGCCCGGGGACTCCGGTGCTGGTGCTCGCCGACCCCGCGAGGCTCCAGGCCGCGGTCCAGGCGCTTCGGCAGGGCGCCGAGGACTACCTCGTTCGGCCGCCGGATCCCTTCGAGCTCAGGACGCGCCTCGGACGCATCCTCGAGCGACACGACCTCGATTCGCGGATCGCGCTGCTCCAGGGGGAGCTGTCGAAGAACCAGGGGCTCAAGACCCTCGTCAGCCGGTCCCCCGCCATGCAGGCGGTGCTGGATCGCGTGCTCCGAATCGCGCCGCTCAGGGCGACGGTGCTGATCCACGGCGAGAGCGGCGTGGGCAAGGAGCTGGTGGCTCGATCGGTCCACTTCAACTCGAGGCGGCGCGACTTCCCGTTCATCGCCCTGAACTGCGCCGCGATGCCGCAGAGCCTGATCGAGTCCGAGCTGTTCGGACACGAGAAGGGCTCGTTCACCGGCGCCCACGCTCGCGCCCGGGGAAAGTTCGAGATCGCCCATCGCGGAACGCTGTTCCTGGACGAGATCGGCGAGATGGACCACGCGACGCAGGCCAAGCTCCTCCGCGTCCTCGAAGAGAAGGAGTTCATGCGCGTCGGCGGCGATCAGAGCATCCGCGTCGACGTACGGGTGATCGCGGCGACCAACGCGGACCTCGAGGATATGGTGGAGCGTTCGCATTTCCGCCGGGACCTCTACTACCGACTCAAGGTGCTGACGGTCCAGGTGCCGCCGCTCAGGGAGCGGCGCCAGGACATCCCGGCCCTCGTCGATACCTTCCTCGATGAGCTCTCCCGGGCGAACGCCGTTCGCCGGAAGGCGATCGTGCCGGAAGCGCTCGCCGCGCTTCAGGACTATCACTGGCCGGGGAACGTTCGCGAGCTGAAGAACATCCTGGAGAGCGTCCTGGTCTCGAGCGCGGGAGAGCTGATCCGCCTCGAGGACCTGCCCCCCTCGGTCCGCCGGGAGACCGCGGCGTTCGAGCGCCCCGAGATCGCCGTTGGGATGACCCTCGAAGACATGGAGCGCGAGCTGATCCGGAGGACGCTGGAGCACACCGGCGGCAATCGCACGCACTGCGCCTCCCTTCTGGACATCGGCGTGAGGACCCTTCAGCGGAAGATCCGTGGGTTCCGTCTGGAGATCCCCTCGAAGCGGCGCCGGCCGCGCCGCCGCGCCGCCCTCGGGACCGGACGGTGAGGGCGGTCATTTTCCGGGACGGCGCTCCCAGGGTCGTGGAGCGGCCCGAGCCCTCGCCGGGCCCCGCGGAAGCGGTCGTCCGCGTGATGCTCGCCGGGATCTGCCGGACCGACCAGGAAATCGCACGGGGGTACCTGTCGTTCGACGGCGTGCTGGGCCACGAGTTCGTCGGGGTCGTCGAGCACGCACCCGCCCCGGGCTGGGTCGGCCGCCGGGTGGTCGGAGAGATCAACGCGGCGTGCGACGCCTGCGACGGATGCCTTCGCGGGCTCCCCCGTCACTGCTCCCGCCGCACGGTCCTGGGGATCTCGGGGCGCGACGGCGCGCTCGCCGAACGGCTCGCGCTCCCCCTTGCGAACCTCCATCCCGTTCCCGCCGGCGTGGCCGACGATGCCGCCGTCTTCGCGGAGCCCCTCGCCGCGGCGTATGAGGTTCTCGAGCAGGTCCGACCGGCGCCGGGGACCGCGGCGGTCGTTCTGGGAGACGGTCGCCTCGGCCAGCTCTGCGCGTCGGTGCTCGCGCGCGCCGGATCGCCCCCGCTCGTCGTGGGGCGACATGCCTCGAAGCTGCGGCGCGTCGAGCGGATGGGCCTCGTCGCCGTCCACGAAGGCGACGAGATCCCGCGCGAGTTCGACCTGGCGGTGGAGGCGACCGGAACGCGCGAGGGGCTCGAGCGGGCGCTCGCGATCGTCCGTCCCCGCGGCACCGTGGTGCTCAAGAGCACCTACCACGGCCATTCGACGCTCGACCTCGCGCCCGTCGTCGTCGACGAGATCTCGATCGTCGGCTCGCGATGCGGCCCGTTCGCGCCCGCGCTCGAGCATCTCGCGCTCGACCCCTCGGTGACCGAGGGACTCGTCACCGCGCGCTTCCCGCTGCGCGAAGCCGCCGCCGCGTTCGCGCGCGCCGCCGAGCCCGACGCTCTCAAGGTCCTCCTCGAGCCGTGACGCGACGCTCCGCGCGACATCGTGCGCTTCGCGACTCCGTCTTTCGTCTTGACACCCGGCGCGACGTCCCTATATTCGACGTTGATGCATCGACGAACGGCCGCAGGCGGCGGCCGCGGAGAGGAGGTGAGATCGAACATGGCGACGAAGAAGAAGGCCGCGAAGAAGACGGCGAAGAAGAAGGTCGCGAAGAAGAAAGCCATGAAGAAGTGCTGAGGGGCTGAAACCCCTGATCCGGACACTCAAGAGATCTCAGGGGACGCCGCCTCCGGCGTCCCCGTTTTTTTGCCCGCTCCCGCCGCCCTCCGCGCGCCTGTTTACCTCCCGTTAACCCAACGTTAACCTCCATGACGCCTCGACGTAGTCCAATGTCCGAAGGAGGTTCGATGGAGCTCGTGCGGAACGCCGCTGCCGGTGCCGACGCGGCGGACGCCGGGGGATCGGAGGTCGGGGCGGCGGACGCCCCCGCCCTGCGCTTCGACCATCCCATCCTCGACGTCCGCTCGCTTTCGCTCTGGTACGGCGACTCCCGGGCGCTGCACGACGTCTCCCTCGAGATCCCGGCGCGCAGGATCACCGCGTTCATCGGACCCTCGGGATGCGGCAAGTCCACGCTCCTCCGCTGCTTCGACCGGATGAACGACCTCGTCGACGACGTTCGGGTCGAGGGAGAGGTGCGTTTCGAGGGGAAGAGCGTCTACGATCCCGAGGTGGACGTGACCACCCTGAGGAAGCGGATCGGGATGGTGTTCCAGAAGTCGAACCCCTTCCCCAAGTCCGTCTACGAGAACGTCGCGTACGGCTGCCGGATCCACGGGGGCCGGCGGCGGCACGAGCTGGACGAGGTCGTGGAGCGGAGCCTCAAGAGCGCCGCCCTCTGGGACGAGGTGAAGGACCGGTTGGAGGAGAGCGCCCTGAGCCTGTCGGGCGGCCAGCAGCAGCGACTCTGCATCGCCCGAGCGATCGCCGTGGAGCCGGAGGTCGTTCTGCTCGACGAGCCCTGCTCCGCCCTCGACCCGATCGCCACCGCGAAGATCGAGGAGCTGATGCGGGAGCTCCGGGACCACTACACGCTGGTGATCGTGACCCACAACATGCAGCAGGCGTCGCGGGTCTCCGACTACACGGCCTTCCTCTACCTGGGCCGCCTGGTGGAGTTCGGGGAGACCGACAGGCTGTTCCTGAACCCGTCGAAGAAACAGACGGAGGATTACATCACCGGCCGGTTCGGATAGCGCCGAGGAACGGCGCTTTGGCCCGCCGGCGCTTGACGCTAGACTCTCCTGCGGCGGCCCCGCCGCGGAGGTGGCGGAGAAGGGGTCCATGGAGAGACCGACCCGCAGCCTGGCGGAGCAGCTCGATCTTCTCTCGGGGAAGATCCTGCTCCTCGGCGGCCTCGTGGAGCAGGCCATCGGCCGCTCGGTCGACGCCCTCGTCGAGCGCGATTCGAATCTCGCCAGGGAGGTGGTCGCCGAGGACGCCGAGGTGGACCGCGTGGAGCTCGAGATCGACCGCCTCTCCATGGAGATCCTGGCGCTTAAGCAACCGCTCGCGCGGGACCTCCGGTTCATCACCACCGCGATGAAGATCACGACGGACCTCGAGCGGATCGGGGATCTGGCCGTGAACGTCAGCGAGCGGGCGCTGGAGCTCAACGAGGAGCCCCAGCTCAAGCCGTTCGTCGACATCCCGCTCATGGCCCGCCGAGCGGAGGAGATGGTCCACGGGGCGCTGGACGCGTTCGTGCGGCGCGACGCCGCGACGGCGCGGGCGGTCATCGCGCTGGACGACGACCTCGACCGGAGAATGGAACAGATCTTCCGGGAGCTGCTGTCGTTCATGGTGGAGGACCCTCGGGCGATCACGCGGGCGCTCCGCCTGACCTTCGTCGCCAAGTACTTCGAGAGGATCGGGGACCAGGCCACCAACGTGTGCGAGCAGGTGGTCTACATGTGCGAGGGGCGCGTGATCAAGCACCCCTGGCTCAGCTCAGCCGACGGGACGAGTGACGGGTGATGAAGCGGATCCTCCTGATCGAGGACGACGAGGACATCGCGCTCTCGCTGCGCTACAACCTCGAGAGGGACGGCGCTTTCGAGATCACGTCGGTTCGTGACGGCGAGGCGGGCCTCGAGGCCGCGGCCGCGCGACTTCCGGATCTCGTCCTGCTCGACCTCAGCCTGCCGGGGCTCGACGGCATCGAGGTCTGCCGCCGTCTCCGGTCGTCCCCCGCGACCGCTCGGATCCCGATCGTCATGATCACCGCCCGGGTGGAGGAGTCCCAGCGGGTGAGGGGGCTCGACGAGGGCGCCGACGACTACATCACCAAGCCGTTCTCACTCCGCGAGGTCCAGGCGAGGGTGCGCGCGGTCCTGAGGCGCGCGGAGGGCTCGGGAGGGGCGACGGAGGCGCTCGCCGATCCGCCGCTCGCCGTGGATCTCGACGCGCGGCGCGCCGTCGTCGGGGGACGGGAGGTCGTCCTGACGCGGAGGGAATTCGATCTCCTGGCCGACCTCCTCCGCCACCGCGGGCGGGTCCGTACGCGCGAGCGCCTCCTCGAGCGCGTGTGGGGCTACGACTATCCGGGGGAGACCCGCACCGTGGACGTCCACGTGCGGCGGCTCCGGCAGAAGCTCGGCCCGGAGATCGAGGCGCGCATCGAGACCGTGGTCGGGGTCGGCTACCGCTGGCGGGGGACCTCGTGAAGATCCGCCACAAGCTCCTGGTGGCGCTGCTCGCCACCGTCCTCGTCACGTCGGCCGTCGTCGGCTTCGGATCGGTCCAGCTCCTGCACTCGGCGGTGGGTGACCGTTTCGCCGAGCGGCTCCGCGCGGAGACCGACCTTCTGGCCGCCTCGGTCGCCGCCCTGGTTCCCCCTGAGGCTCCCCAGACCCTGGCCGCGGATGCCGGGAGACGCCTGGGCGCCCGCGTGACCCTCATCGGCCACGACGGAACCGTGCTCGGTGACTCGGCCGAGAGCGAAGCGGATCTCACCTCAATGGAGAACCACCTCCGCCGGCCGGAGATCGTCGCCGCCGCGGGTGGGAGGGTCGGTGAGGCCTCGCGCGTGTCGAACAGCACCGGCATCGAGTACCTGTACACCGCGCGCCGGGTGGAGGGGAACGGCCCGGTGGCGTACGTCCGGATCGCGCTTCCGGTCGCCAGGGTCCGCGAGGTCGAGTCGTACTACTCCTGGCTCATGCGCGGCGTCACGCTGGCGGCGCTCCTGGCGCTGACCGCGATCGCCTACGTCGTGGTCCGCCGGCTCTCGAGGCCGATCGAGCGTATGAGCGAGGCCGCCGACCGGACCGACTCCGGCGACCTCGGGTCCGCGGTCCCCTACGACGGCGCCGACGAGTTGGCGCATCTCGCCGCTTCGATCAACCGGATGAAGCGGGCGCTGGTGGACAAGATCGCCGAGCTCGACTCGGAACGGGCGGTCCTGCGCTCCGTCATCGCGGGGATGAAGGAGGGCCTCCTCCTGGTCGGAACGGACCGGCGGATCGAACTGGCCAACGACGCCTTCCGCCAGATCTTCGGCGTCCCGTTCGATCCCGCGGGGCACCTTCTCGCCGAGGCGATCCGGAACCCGGCGGTGATCCGCGACCTCGACCACGCGCTGGGGGACGGAGCCGAGGTGCGGGAGATGGTGGTCCGCGCCGCCGACTCCGGACGCTCGTTCGAGGTCCACGTCACCCCGCTGCCGTCGCGGCCGTCGGGGCGCCCCGGGGGAGCGCTGGTGCTGTTCTTCGACATCTCGAGGCTGGTCGCCCTCGAGGCGGTGCGCAGGGACTTCGTCGCCGACGTCTCCCACGAGCTGAGGACGCCGCTGACCTCGATCCGAGCCTTCGTGGAGACGCTCCTCGACGGCGGTCTCGCCGACCGCGAGAACGCGGCGCGGTTCCTCGAGATCGCCCGCCGCCACGCCGCCCGGATGGAGACCCTGATCGACGACCTCACGGACCTCTCGCTGATCGAGACCGGCGCGATCGAGCTCCTCCTGGAGGACGTGGAAGTCGCCGAGGTCGCTGGCGACGTGGCCGACGAGGTCTCCCACCGCCACGCCTCCGCCGGCATCCGGGTCGAGGTGGATTTTCGTTCACCGTTCGTCCTCCGCGCGGACCGGCGTCGCTTCGAGCAGATCCTGGTGAATCTCGTGGACAACGGGATCAAGTTCAACCGCCCCGGCGGTGTCGTGCGCGTGACGGGAGGGCTCGAGGGCGGGAGACCGACGATCTCGGTGGAGGACACCGGGGTCGGCATCCCCGCGGACAGCCTCGAGAAGATCTTCAACCGGTTCTACCGGGTGGACAAGGCGCGCTCGAGAGAGATGGGCGGGACCGGTCTCGGCCTCGCCATCGTCCGGCACCTGATGCGTCTTCACGGAGGCGCGGTTCGCGCCGAGTCCGAGCTCGGGCGCGGATCGCGGTTCGTCCTGGAGTTCCCGCCGGCCTGATGGCTCCCGCGCCTAGCGCGGTTCCGGACGCAGGCCGTACTTCTGCGCCTTCGGTGTGTACGGCATCGGCTCCGGGAGAGGGGCGGGGTTGCCGACCTTGCAGACGCGGATCCGCTTCACCATCACGGGATCGATGGGCATCTCGTTCCCGAAGGTCTTGACGGCGCTGGCCCGCTCCACCACGTCGAGGCCCGAGACGACGATTCCGAAGCACGGATGCGATCCGTTGAGGTAAGGGATCGTTCCGGCCGTGACGAAGAACTTGACGCCGCTGATCCGGTTCAAGACGGTGCGGACCATTCCGAGCCGTCCCGGCCCGGTGAAGTTCACCGGCCCCTCCCCTTCCGGCGGAACGAAGATCGGCGGCATGCTGCGTCCCGCCACGGTGCTCCCTCCGATCTCGATGCGCTCCGCGGCGACCGCCCGCGTGACCTTCAGCCCGTCGTAGTAAGGGTCCTTGCGCGGTGTCCCCGTGACGGGATCGGGCCACGCGAGTCGACCCTCGGCGAGCGCCGCGAAGTGGGCCACGGACTGCGGGGCCTGCTCGGGCAGGAGCCTGGCGACGATCACCCCCATGCTCGTCTCGATCCAGGCGTACCAGCCCTCCGGGAGGCCGGGAGGGAGCGCGAGGGTCTCTTCCGTGACCACCGGGGGAGCGGAGGGAGGAGGCCCGTTCGGCGGGCGCGCTCCGGCAGCGCCGACGGCGGCGATGCCGGACAGGAGAAGGGCCGACAGGGTCGAGGCGGCGCATTTCGGGAAGCCTGACATCACCGCGCCTCTCCCCTGCTGCGGACCACTACGGCTTGGCCTCGACCTTCTTCTCGGCGGGTTTCTGCTCCGCCGCCTTCTTCGCCTCGCCCTTCTGCACCGACACCTTCTTGATGTAGTCGAGTTTCGGGAAGCTCGCTTCGAGGTAGGCGTTCCCTTCGTTCTGGAGCCTCCCCTGGTCGGGCCCGCCCCCCCTGGGGGCGCCCTCGCCGTAATCGGAGTAGAACTTTTCGACGATGTCCATCCCCTCGACGACCTTGGCGAAGGGGGAGAACCCCTTGCCATCGAGGAAGGAGTTGTCGCCGTAGTTGATGAAGATCTGGGTGGTGCGGGTGTTGGGTCCGGCGGTCGCGAAGGTGACCGCCCCCCGGGTGTTGCTTCCCTTCACCGCGTCGTCGGGAATGGTGGCGCCGCGCCAGACGGCGGAGACCGCGGGATCCCCGTGGATTCCGAATTGCGCCATGAAGGGTTTTGGCGCGCGCAGCACGCGGAAGAACCTCACGCCGTCGTAGTAGCCGTTCTTGGCGAGGTTGTAGAACCGGTCTGCGCCGTTCGGGGCCCAGGCTCGGGTGACCTCCACCACGAAATCTCCCTTGCTCGTCTCGAACTTCACGCGGAAGGCGTCCGGCGCCTTCTCGGTCAATGCGGCCGGGTTCATCAGTTTCTCCTTGGGGGCGGCGGCGGTCGGCGCGGCGTGGTTCGCCGTGGCGGCGAGAGCCAGCGCGAGGCTGTACACGGCAAAACGGGTCGCTCTCATGGTGCTCCTCCTCGACGGAATTCACGGGTTTCGCGATCTCCCGCGAACTCACCCGTGGCGTGGCATCGTATCCTCCACGCCGGGTCGCCGCAACCGACCGCGCTTCGCTTGCTGGCCCCGGGAGCGAGACCTATATTCGCCCTCGCGGCCGGGCGGGAGAACGCCTGCACGGTCGGGGAGGACTCTTGCCTCAGCTCGATACGATGCTCCGTGCGCTCGCGGACCGGGGGGCGCGGGAGCTGCGTCTCGCGGAGGGTGCGCAGCCGGTGTTCGCGTACCCGGACGGCGAGCGCGCGGTGTCGGCGGCTTCGCTGACGCGCGGTCAGATCATCGCCCTGCTCTCCGAGGTGTCCTCTCCCGACGACGCCCGGCGGATCTCCGCAGGCGAGCCCGCCCGCTTCGCGTACCGCCTGCCCGACGGGAAGTCGTTCGCGTTCTCGTCCTCCGTGTCGGACGGGACGCTCGCCGTACGCGCGACGCCGGCCGCGACCGCGCCCGACTCCGCGCCGACGGCGAGCGCCGCGGCGCCCGCCGCCTCGGAATCCGTCGGGCTCAAGCCCTTCGATCCGACCGCGCTGCGGCCGGGAGCTCCGGCGATCGAGGCCCACCTGACCTACCTGGTCGAGGTGGGAGGAAGCGACCTCCACCTCTCCGCCGACGAGCACCCGACCGTCCGGCTGCACGGAGAGATGATGCGGATCCCCGGAACGGCCGCGTGCTCTCCGGAAGAGACCGCGCGCCTCCTGTTCCAGCTCCTGCCGCCGCGCTTCAAGAAGGAGTTCGAATCCGCGTCGGACACCGACTTCGCCCACGAGATTCCGGGGGTCGCGCGTTTCCGCTGCAACGTGTTCGCGGACCGCAAGGGAGTCGGCGGCGTGTTCCGGGTGATCCCGAGCCGGATCCCCTCGGCCGAGGACCTCGGGCTTCCCAAGGCGATTCTCGACCTCTGCTTCCTCTCCAAGGGCCTCGTGCTCGTGACGGGGCCGACCGGCTCCGGCAAGTCCACGACCCTGGCGACCCTGATCGACCACATCAACCGGAACCGGACCGACCACATCCTCACCATCGAGGACCCGATCGAGTTCGTCCACCCGAGCCGGAAGTGTCTCGTCAACCAGCGGGAGGTGGGGAGCCACACGTCGAGCTTCAAGTCGGCGCTGCGCGCCGCGCTGCGCGAGGATCCGGACATCGTCCTCGTCGGAGAGATGCGCGATCTCGAGACCGTCGCCATCGCCATCGAGACCGCGGAGACCGGCCACCTCGTGTTCGGAACGCTGCACACGTCCACCGCGCCGTCCACCGTCGACCGGATCATCGACCAGTTCCCCGCGGACCGGCAGTCCCAGATCCGGGTGATGCTGTCGGAATCGCTGAAGGGCGTGATCTCGCAGATCCTCCTCCGCAGGAAGAGCGGGGGCCGGGTCGCCGCGATGGAGGTCCTCATCGGCACGCCGGCCGTCGCCAACCTGATTCGGGAGGCGAAGACGTTCCAGATCCCGAGCATCATGCAGGCCGGCCGAAAGCACGGGATGGTGCTGATGGTCGACGCCCTCCTGGACCTCGTGAAGCGAGGAGTCATCTCGGCCGACGAGGCGTTCCTGAAGGCGGTGGACAAGATGTCGCTCGCAACGCTGTTCAAGAGCGCGGGCATCGAGCTCCCGCTCGTTTACTGAGTGACGCATAAATAGTTTAACTACTCGGCCAAAAAGAAAGATCGCTGGCCTCCAAGAAGGAACGCATCAGTCGGGGTCGCATCCGGATCCGTTGGACGGCACCGCGCAACGCCACTTTGAGCTCGTGGAGGTTGAGAGGAGCGAAATTGGCGAGCTCGACCTGCTTCAGATAACGCCACACCCACTCGTCC
>JAIQFR010000027.1 GCA_020073205.1 Terriglobia bacterium | reverse complement strand
CGGCACCATGTTCGTCGAGCCCGGCGACCAGGTTTACGAGGGGATGGTCATCGGGGAGAACGCCCGTCCCGCGGACATCGACGTCAACATCACGAAGGAGAAGAAGCTGACCAACATGAGGGCCTCCACCTCCGACCGGACGATACGGCTGATCCCCCCCCGGTCGCTGAGCCTGGAGCAGGCGCTCGAGTTCATCCGGAACGACGAGCTCGTGGAGGTCACACCCAAAGCTTTCCGGCTCCGCAAGCGGTTCCTGCCGGCGGCCCAGAGGCGGCACTGACGCCGTTTGCCCGAGCCCGGCTTTTGTCGGATCATACCTCCGCCTCGGTGGCGCACCGCGGGAGACCCGCATGACGGAGGATCTCGAGCTCGTCCGGTTCGCGCTCGGTCCGTTCGTGCAGAACGTTTACGTGCTCGTCGGACCGTCTAAGCGCCGGGCGGCGCTGTTCGACCCGGGATTCGGAATCGAGGAGGTGCTCGACTTCCTCGATCGTCGCGGCCTCGCGCTCGACCTCGTCGTGAACACCCACGGGCACCTCGACCACGTCGCCGGGAACCGTCTCGTCAAGGAGCGAACCGGCGCACCCCTCGCGATCCATCCCGCCGACGCGCCGTTCCTCCGCGGGCTCGCGGCCCAGGGCGACGCCCTCGGCTACCGGATCGACCCCTCGCCGGAGCCGGACCTCGAGCTCGAGGAGGGCGTGCCGCTCGCGTTCGACGGGATGGAGATCGAGGTGATCCACACGCCCGGGCACACGCCGGGCGGGACCTGTCTCAGGCTCGGCCGCCGCATGATCGTCGGGGACACGCTGTTCCAGGGATCGGTGGGTCGGACCGACCTGCCCGGGGGCTCGTGGCCCGACCTCGTGGCCTCGATCCGGGGCAAGCTGTTCCGGCTCCCCTCGGACATCGTCTGCTTTCCGGGGCACGGCCCGGAGACCACGCTCGGACACGAGCGCCTCACGAACCCGTTCGTTTCCGACGCCGCCTTCGAGGAGCGCGGGGAGGATCGACCATGAGCGGCCCGACGCTCCTTCTGATCTCCGTGCCGGTCGCGCTCGCCGCGGGCGGCGCGCTCGGCTGGTGGTTCAACAACCGGCTCGGCCGGAACAGCATCGAGGCGGTGCATCGGCGAGCCGAGGAGCTGCTCCACAACGCCCGCCGAGAGGCGGAGAAGGCCAAGAGGACCGCTCTGGTCGAGGCGCGCGAGGAGATCTTCCGCCAGCGGAACAAGGCGGACAACGACCTTCGATCCCGGAAGGGGCAGCTCCTGAAGCGCGAGCGGGACGTGAAGACCCAGCGGCAGACGCTCCAGGACCTCGAGGTGGACCTGGGGCGGCAGCGCGAGGCCCTCCAGGAGCGCGAGTCGGCCCTGGGCGTCAAGGACGAGGAGCTCCGCGGCGCCCGGGAAGAGCTCGAGAAGCTCCTCCAGAAGGAGTTCCTGGAGCTCGAGCGGATCTCCGCCATGACACGCGACGACGCGAAGCGCCAGCTCCTCGCCAGTCTCAAGGCGGAGTCCCGGTACGAGGCGGCGGCGCTCATCAAGGAGATCAAGGACGAGGCCCAGCGGGTCGCCGACGCCGAGGCGGTGAAGATCATCGCCCTGGCGATCGAGCGAGCGGCGTCGGACTTCTCCGCGGAGCGGACCGTCACCCAGTTCCAGCTCCCGGAGGGGAGCCAGATCAAGGGACGGATCATCGGGCACGAGGGGAAGAACATCCGTGCCTTCGAGAAGGCCACCGGCATCCAGCTCCTCATCGACGAGGTGGCCAGCACGGTGACGCTGTCCGGGTTCAATCCGGTCCGCCGCGAGGTCGCCCGCCGCGTGCTCGAGTCGCTGATCAAGGACGGCAACATCCACCCTCGACGGATCGAGGACCTGGTCCGCCGGAACCGGCGGCGGCTCGACGAGGAGATGCGTCGCACCGGGGAGCAGACCCTGAAGGAGCTGGGGGTCCGGGACGTCCACCCCGAGATGGTCAAGCTCCTGGGGCGCCTGATGTACCGGACCTCGTACGGGCAGAACGCGCTCCTCCACGCCAAGGAGGTCTCCGTCCTCACCGGGATGCTGGCCGCGGAGCTGAGGCTCGACGAGAAGCTGGCCCGTCGCGCGGGCCTGTTCCACGACATCGGCAAGGCGATCGACTACGAGCGGGAGGGAACGCACCCGGAGATCGGCGCCGAGGTCGCGAGGAAGTACGGCGAGCCCGAGGTCGTCATCAACGCCATCGCTTCGCATCACGAGGACTGCGAGGTCATCTCGCCGATCTCCGTCCTGGTCTCGGCCGCCGACTCCCTCTCGGGCGCGCGGCCCGGGGCGAGGCGGAAGAGCGTCGCCGAGTACATCAAGCGGATCGAGCAGCTCGAGGGGCTCGCCAACTCCATGCCGGGGGTGGAGCAGTCGTACGCGATCCAGGCGGGGCGCGAGATCCGCGTGATCGCCCGCTCCGAAGAGGTCGACGACGCGAAGGTCGACCTCCTGGCGTCCGAGCTGGCGTCGCGCATCCAGACCGAGATGGACTACCCCGGCAAGATCAAGGTGACCGTGATCCGCGAGGTGCGTGCCGTCGAGTACGCCCGGTAGGCCACGGGCATGGTGAAGGCCGCGGTCGGGGAGCGCGCTCGCTGGACGCGGGAGGAAGCGTACGCGTACTGCACGGCGGTCGCTCGTGCCCATTACGAGAATTTTCCCGTCGCGTCGCGACTGGTTCCTCGCCGCCTGAGGCCGCACGTCGCCGCGATCTACGCCTACGCCCGCGCCGCGGACGACTTCGCCGACGAGGCGATGCACGACGGGAGGCGACTCGAGCAGCTCGAGCGCTGGGAGGAGCGACTCGATCGCTGCCTGGCCGGGGAGGCGGACCACCCCGTGTTCGTCGCGCTCGGCGAAACGATCGAGCGGTTCTCGCTCCCGGCCGGGCCGTTCCGGGACCTCCTGGACGCCTTCAGGCAGGACTGCCGGGTCCGGCGGTACGCGAGCTGGGACGCCCTCCTCGACTACTGCAGGAGGTCGGCGAACCCGATCGGCCGGTTGATGCTCCTCCTCTACGGCCACGCGGACGACGCGCGCGCGCGCCATTCGGACGCGATCTGCACCGGCCTCCAGCTCACCAACTTCTGGCAGGACGTCGCGGTCGACCTGAGGAACGACCGGATCTACCTCCCCGCCGACGACCGCCTTAGGTTCGGCGTCGCCGAGGAAGATCTCCGCGCCGGACGGCTCCACGAGGGGCTTCGAGCCCTCCTGCTGGAGCTTCTCGGGCGGACACGGCGTTTCTTCGAGGACGGCCGCCCGCTCCTCCACGAGCTCCGAGGCCGGCTGGCGATCGAGATCCGGCTGACGTGGCTCGGAGGGAACCGGATCCTCGACCGGATCGAAGCCGCAGGCTGCGACGTGTTCCACGCGCGCCCGGAGCTGACCGCCGGCGACAAAGCGCTCCTGACCGCGAAGGCGGTGCTCGGCCGCTGGGCGTCGCCGTGACCCCGAGCGGCGCCGCCGCGGCGGGGAGGGGCGCCCGCGGCCCCGCCAGCAGCTTCCGCGTCGCGTTCCGCTTCCTGCCTCCCGCGAGGCGGGAGGGGATCCTGACGGTGTACGGCTTCTGCCGCCGTGCGGACGACGCGGTGGACGAGGCGGCCGGACCTCAGGAGGCGCGGGCCGCGCTCGCCGCCGTCCGCCGCGAGCTCGACGACGCTTTCGCGGGGAGGGCGGACGACCCGGACGTCGCCCGCCTGGCCCGCGTGGTCGAGGCGTTCCGTCTTCCGCGGGAGCCGTTCGAGGAACTCCTCGAGGGCGTGGGCTGGGACATCGAGGGCCGCCGTTACGAGAGCGAGGAGGACCTCCGTCAGTACTGCCGCCACGTGGCGTCCGCCGTCGGCCTGCTTTGCGTCCGCGTCTTCGGATGCGAGGAGGGCGCCGCGGACGCCTACGCGGAGGAGCTGGGCGTGGCGCTCCAGTGGACGAACATCCTTCGGGACGTCGGGGAGGACCTCGAGAGGGGCCGGGTCTATCTGCCGGCGGGAGCGCTCCGCCGCCACGGTCTCGTGGAGAGCGACCTGTCCCGGCGCGACCCGGACGTGCTGCAGCGGCTCGACGCGCTGATCCGCGAGCAGGCCGCGTACGCGCGGGATCGATTCGCCGCGGCGGCCGCCGCCCTCCCCCGGAGAGAGAGCCGGCGGCTGATGGCGGGGCGGATCATGGCCGCGGTCTATCGCGTGCTCCTCCGCAAGATCGAGCGCGCGGGGGCCGCGGTGCTCGCTCGGAAGCCCCGGGTCGCGGCGCCGCACCGGGGGCTGATCGCCCTCGGCGTTCTCCTGAGAGACCGGCTGGGGAGCCGAGCTTGAGGCCGGACGCGATCATCGTGGGGGCGGGGTGCGCGGGACTGGCGGCGGCCGCCGTTCTCGCGGCTCGCGGCGCGAAGGTCCGCCTCCTCGAGGCGGCGCGCGCACCCGGCGGGCGGGCGCGCTCCTTCGTCGACCCATTGACCGGAGACGTGGAGGACAACGGCCAGCATCTCGTGATCGGGTGCTATGAGAGCTTCCTGAGGTTCACGTCCCGGACCGGGGGATCGGCGGCCATCGCGTTCGAGCCGCGCCTCGAAGTGGTCATGCTTCGGCCCGGAGGGGGCCGCGCGACGTTCCGGCCGGCGGCGCTTCCGTCTCCCTTCGGGCTCCTCGCGGGCCTGGCGCGTCTCGATGGCTTTCCGCTGCGCGATCTCGCCACGGCCCGCGCCGTCGCGCGCGACGTACGCTCCGGCGGGCCCCGCGCCCGGGGGATGACGGTCGCCGCGTGGCTCGCCTCGCTCGGTTCGTCGCGGGCCGGTCGCTCGGTGCTGTGGGACCCGCTGACGCTCGCGGCGCTGAACCTCGATCCCGAGACCGCGCCCGCCTCGCTGCTCGCCGAAGTGGTGCGGCGCGCGCTCCTCGGCGGCCCCTCGGCGTCGCGCCTCGGCTTCCCGTCGCGCGGCCTCGACGCGGTGATCGCCGCGCCCGCGGCAAGGTACCTCGGCGAGCGCCGTGGAGAGATCTTGCTGGGGAAGCTCGTGGAGCGCCTCGAGACCGGCCACGACGGACGGTTCGAGGCTGCGGTCTGCCGGGACGGGAGCCGGCACGAGGGGGGCGCCGCGGTGGTCGCCGTTCCTCCGCGCGCCGCCGCCGGGCTTCTGCCCCCCGGCGCGTCCGACTTCGGGGCCGAGCGTGCGAGATCCCTGGGGGCGTCCCCGATCGTCGGCGTCCACCTCTGGTTCGATCGCGAGGTCGCGGACCGCAGCATGTCGGGGCTCCTGGGCTCTCCCGTCCACTGGGTGTTCGACCGCGGCCGGATCGGGGGAGCCAGACCGCCGGGCTACCTCTCGCTCGTGCGGAGCGCGGCGTTCGACTGGATCGAGCGCGGGCGCGACGAGATCGTCCGAACCGCGACGGAGGAGGTCCGCCGGTTCTTTCCGGGGAGCCGCGGCGCGGCGCTCGTCAGGTCGCGCGTCATCAAGGAGCGCGAGGCGACGGCGCGCTTCACGCCGGACAACCTGGCGTCGAGGCCTAAGGCGGAGACCGCCGTGCCGAACCTGGTGCTGGCCGGCGATTGGACCGACACGGGGCTTCCCGCGACGCTCGAGGGAGCCGCCGCCTCCGGCGAGCGCGCGGCCGCGCTCATCGAGCGGCCTGGCGGGTGCTAGAATCCGGCCGCCTCTTCTCGAGGAGCGAGATGATCCCGTGTCGGATGCCACCTCTTACCTGCTGACGGGGACCGCGGTCGCGACCGCGGCGTTCCACACGCTCATCCCGGACCACTGGCTCCCGTTCGTGCTCATCGGCCGGGCTCGTCGCTGGCGTGCGCGGACCGTCGCGACGGTCTCCGGGGCTTCGGCGTTGATCCACACGGGCCTCTCGGTCCTGCTCGGCCTCGTGGCCATCCGGATCGGCCGCGGGGCGATGGAGGCGGTCGGGGCGACCCTCGAGCGCGTCAGCGGCGCGCTGCTCGTGGTGTTCGGCCTGGCCTACGCCGGATGGGCCTGGAAGAAGGGGGGGCATTTCCACCCCGGCGGAGTGATGCTCCACCGCGGCGAGGAGGGGCCCGACTGCGACGGGCACGAGGGGGATGTTCACCCGGAGCATCTCCACTACCACGCCGACCGGCAGCTCATCGAGGGCGCGGGGGGGCGCGGGGTCGTCTACCTCGCGCTGATTGTCGGCCTGAACCCGTGCGTGCTCGTCCTCCCCATCGTGCTGGCCGCAGCGGAGCACGGCGCGAGGGTCATCGCCATGGTCTCGCTGGCCTACAGCGTCACCACGATCGCGCTCATGGTGGGCCTGTCCGTGGCGGGGGTCGTCGGCATCCGGCGCTTCGAGCCGCCGGGAGCGGCGCGCCACATGGAGGCGTGGAGCGGGCTGCTCATCGCCGCCGTGGGCGTGGTGTTCTGCCTCCTCGAGCGGTGATCAGCGCCTCACCACCGCGACGACCGTCTGGTCGTCCACGGGCGGGTCCGCCAAGGAGAACTCCTTGACCGCCCCGAAGACCTTCTCGACGAGGTTTCGCGCCGAGGCCCACCGCTCGGACGCCAGGACCTCCCGGAGCCGCTCCACCCCGAACGCCTCGCCCGCGGCGCTCTCCGCTTCGCTGATACCGTCCGTGTAAGCCAGGAGCGCCGAGCCCGGAGGCAGGTCCACGTACCCCCGCTCGTAGCGAGCGTCGGGATTCGGGCCCAGCACGGTTCCGCCGCGGGTCAGCTCCTCGACGCCGCCGCGTGCCCGGAGCAGCGGCGGCGTGTGCCCCGCGTTGCAGTAGACCAGCGTGCCGTTCAGCTCCAGCTCGCCGTAGAACAGCGAGATGAACTTCGAGGCGAGGGCGGAGTGGCTGACGACCCGGTTCAGCTTCTCGATGGTCGCCGTGAGCCGCAGTTGCTCCTCGACCCCCATCCTGAGGCCGATGATGGCGTCCCGGGCCTGGAGGGCGGCAGGAAGGCCGTGGCCCGACGAGTCGGCGATCGCGATCCCGATTCGCCGCGAGGAGACCGGGATGAAGTCGTAGAGATCGCCTCCGACCTCCTCCGCCGGAACGGACGCGCCGTGGAGATCGAACGGCCCGAAGGCGGGCGAGGTCAGGGGCAGGAGGGAGAGCTGGATCTCCCGCGCCTCGGCGACCCGACCCTCGAGGTGCTCCTGGCGCACCTTGAGATTCACCACGTGCCGGATCGTGTTCAGCGTGTAGACCACCTGATCCGCCTCGGCGGGGTGCTTGAGGCTGAACGCCATGATCTGGCGCCCCTTCTCGCCGACGCGGATCGCGGCGAAGACGCTCACCCCGATCGCCCGCTCGATCTCGCGATCGATCCCCGGGTCCGTGATGTCCTTCAGCACGAATCCCCGATCGAGGATCTCCTGGATCGGCCGGTACGACACGGGAATCCTGAAGCCGAGCGGGGCCTTGCCGGGCGGGAACTCCGTCTCCAGGACGTAGTGGCTCCCGTGGCGGACGTAGATCCTCCCGCCCACGATCCCGAGGTCGTCCTGGAAGTCGTTCACCAGGCGGCCGAGTATCGCGGCGAGGGTGCCGACCAGGTCTTCCGATCGCTCGAGGGTGGCCAGCGTCTTCTCGAGCTTCCGGAACAGGTTCTTGTAGTACACGGGGGCTCCGGTGTTCGACGACCGACGGAGAGGGTACGGTAGCAGAGCGCGGGAAGGGAGGGCAACGGCGAGCGGATCGTCGGGGGCTCCGCCCCCGAACCCCCGCAACCCCGAGTTTGGAGGGCAGGGGACTGCCCTCCAAACTCGGGGTTACTTCTTGCGGACCCGAACCGGTGTCTTCTTGATGTAACCCCGCGAGCGCGAGGCAGTCCGCTGCCTTGCGCTCGCGTGGTTGCCAGGGGTCCGGGGGTGGAACCCCCGGATGCTGCCGATCAGCCGTGCTTTTGCGGAGGGTAGGATGATAAATTGACCCTCCGGGCGGCGAAATGTCGACCCTGCGAGGACCGATGATGTTCAAGTACTTCGACACCGTGCGTCAGCGGGATCCGGCGGCGCGGTCGGGCCTCGAGATCCTGCTGGCTTATCCGGGGGTGCACGCGCTCGCGGCCCATCGGGTCGCGCATTACCTCCACGCGCGCCTCCGGCTCCGAACGCTGGCCCGCCTCGTGTCGCACACGGCGCGGTTCCTGACGGGGATCGAGATCCATCCCGGCGCGACGATCGGACGCGACGTGTTCATCGACCACGGCATGGGAACCGTCGTCGGAGAGACCGCGGTGATCGGGGACCAGTGCACGCTCTATCAGGGCGTCACGCTGGGCGGCACCGGCAAGACGCGCGGGAAGCGCCACCCGACGCTCCGCCGCGGAGTGGTCGTGGGATGCGGCGCGGCCGTGCTGGGCGACATCGTCCTGGGGGAGAACGTCAAGGTGGGGGCGGGGTCGGTGGTGGTGCGGGACGTTCCGGACAACTGCACGGTGGTCGGGATCCCGGCGCGGATCGTGGGCGTGGACCGGCGCCTCCACGCCGACCTGCTCGATCACGCCGATCTGATCGATCCGATCATGGAGAAGATCAACCTGCTGCAAGCCGAGGTCAAAGCGGCCGAAGCCGAGATCCGCGAGCGTCTGGCCCGTCGAGAGGGTGAGGGGGACCCCGATGATTGAGGTCGCGGGAGCGCGCCCTCGAGCGCCACGCGCCATGCTGGCGCGCGGCGTTGCCGCGCTACGTCAGCCTGGCAGCGACGGTAGGGCAGTACCCTGCGGGAGCGAATCGCTAATGTCGCGGAAGCACGGACTAATTGAAATTCGCAGGATTGGCACCGGAGTTGCTTTTCATCGGAAGCGTAGACATGACCTCCTCCTGGTCAGTGTCGAGCCCCCTCCGGACCTGAAGGTCATGCCCCCCCGCAGGTCCGGAGGGGGTCGGCTTATCGAGCCGGCTTCGTGAACCCCCAAAACGAGATGACCTCGACGCTCGTGAACGCCGCCGTGGCTCTCATGGGGAGCGCCGGACGTCTGGGAACCGTGAGGGTGCTGGGCGAGAGCATGAAGCCCACGGTGCCTCCGGGATCGGTGCTCTGCGTGGACTTCGCGCCGGGAGAGCTGAGCCGCGGCGATCTCCTGGTGTTCCGGCAGGCCAGCTATCTCGCGGTGCACCGGCTGCTCGGTCGCGCCACGCATCCGGACGGACGGCCCTGCCTGAGGACCCGGGGGGACAGCGTGCTCGCGCTCGACCCGCCCGTGGACCGCCAGAGCGTGATCGGCCGCGCCGTCGCCGTGAGGCGGGACGGGACCTGGCGTGATCTGAACCGCCGCGGCGCCCGGGCCTACGCGGCGCTTCTCGCCCTGCACGACGTCGGCTGGGCCGCCGCGGGCGTCGTCGCCGACCGGACGGCGGACCGATTCCTCCGCGCCCTGCGCCTGCCCCTGTCCCTTCGCGGAGGCGTCGCGAGAACCGACGCCGCCCTGCTTCGGGCGGTCGACCGCCTCTTCTTCAATGTCGTCCACCCGCCGGCGCCTCTCCCGCCGGGGATCGGGACGGAGCCGTAGCCAATCTCCGGTCGGCCTCCTATACTGGCCGATGCTTAGGGGAGGACCTGCGCGACGCGCCGCGCCGGCGCCGTCCCGCGGGAATCGCTCGATGATCAACATGCTCCTCACGAAAATCGTCGGCTCGAAGAACGAGCGCACCTTGAAGCGGATGCGCTCGAGGGTGGAGCTGATCAACGGGCTGGAGCCCGGGATCCGCTCGCTGTCCGACGACGACCTGCGCGCGAAGAAGGACGAGTTCCGGGGGCGCCTCGAGCGCGGCGAGACCCTGGACGAACTCCTCCCCGAGGCGTTCGCGGTGGTCCGCGAGGCCGGGCGCCGCGTTCTGGAGATGCGGCACTTCGACGTCCAGCTCGTGGGCGGGATGGTGCTCCACGAGGGAAAGATCGCCGAGATGAAGACCGGCGAGGGGAAAACCCTCGTGGCGACGCTCCCCGTGTACCTGAACGCGCTGGCGGGCAAGGGCGCGCACGTCGTCACGGTCAACGACTACCTGGCGCGGCGCGACGCGGAGTGGATGGGCCGGATCTATCGGTTCCTCGGGATGACCGTCGGCTGCGTCCAGCACGACCTGACCGACCCGGAGCGTCAGGCGGCGTACGGCGCCGACATCACGTACGGGACGAACAACGAGTTCGGGTTCGACTACCTCCGCGACAACATGAAGTTCACGCTGGACTCGATGGTCCAGCGCGGCCACGCGTTCGGCATCGTGGACGAAGTCGACTCGATCCTGATCGACGAGGCGCGGACCCCGCTGATCATCAGCGGCCCGGCCGAGGAGTCCACCGACCTCTACTTCAAGCTCGATCGGATCGTCCCGAGGCTCCGGAAGGGAGCGGTGATCCAGGGAGGGAAGGAGTACGAGCAGGAGGACACCGGCGACTACATCGTGGACGAGAAGGCCCGGACCGTGACCCTCACCGAGACCGGCGTCGAGCACTGCCAGCAGCTCCTGGGCATCGAGAACCTGTACGACCCTGCGAACATGGAGGTCCTCCACCACGTCAGCCAGGCCCTGAAGGCCCACGTCCTCTTCCGGCGGGACGTGGACTACATGGTCAAGGACGGCGAGGTGATCATCGTCGACGAGTTCACCGGGCGGCTCATGCCCGGGCGTCGCTGGAGCGACGGCCTCCACCAGGCCGTCGAGGCCAAGGAAGGGGTGAAGATCGAGCGCGAGAACCAGACGCTCGCCACCATCACCTTCCAGAACTACTTCAGGATGTACGGCAAGCTCGCCGGGATGACCGGCACCGCGGACACCGAGGCGGTGGAGTTCGACAAGATCTACAACCTCGAGGTCGTGGTCGTCCCCACCAACCGGACGCTGATCCGGATCGAAAACTCCGACATCTTCTACCGAACGGAGGACGAGAAGTGGAACGCGGCGGTCGAGGAGATCGCCGACTGCCAGAAGCGGGGCCAGCCGGTCCTGGTCGGGACCATCTCGATCGAGAAGTCCGAGAAGCTCTCGGGGCTGCTGCGCCGCCGGGGGATCAAGCACGTCGTCCTCAACGCGAAGTACCACGAGATGGAGGCGGAGATCGTCGCCCAGGCCGGGCGCATCAACCAGGTCACCATCGCGACGAACATGGCCGGGCGAGGGACCGACATCCTCCTCGGCGGCAACCCCGAGTACCTCGCCCGGCAGGAGCTGATCCTGAAGGGGCAGAAGCCGGGGGAGACGCCGAAGGACGAGTGGGATGCGGCGTACGCCGAGGCGCTCGAACGTGCCCGGGTCGCCTGCCGGGAGGAGCACGAGAAGGTCGTGGCGCTCGGCGGCCTCCACATCATCGGGACCGAGCGACACGAGTCGCGGCGGATCGACAACCAGCTGCGCGGCCGCGCCGGCCGGCAGGGGGATCCCGGCTCTTCCCGCTTCTATCTCTCGCTGGAAGACGACCTCATGAGGATCTTCGCCACCGAGTTCGTCCAGCGCGTGATGAACAGGGTCTGGACGGAGGAGGGGGCGCCGATCGAGTCCGGCATGGTCAGCCGCGCCATCGAGAAGGCGCAGAAGCGGGTCGAGGAGCGCAACTTCGAGATCCGGAAGCACCTCCTCGAGTACGACGACGTCAACAACATGCAGAGGAACGAGATCTACGCGCTGCGCCGGGACCTGCTCGCGGGGAAGGAGCAGTCGGAGTACTTCCTGGGAAGGGCGCGCGAGATTCTCGAGGTCCTCGTGGACGACTACCTCGGCGTCCACAAGAGCCCCGTGGAGTGGGAGATCGAGCCCTTCCGCCAGCAGGTCCTCCACTTCTTCGGAACCGAGCCGGAGCGGGAGGGCATCGCCCTCCCTAAGCTCCAGCTGGACCAGGTCGCCGACGCGGTCTGGGAGAAGCTCGAGGCCCGTTACGCGGCGAAGGAGGCCAAGGTCGGCTCGGAGCTGATGCGCCAGTACGAGCGGCACATCCTGCTGCAGATCATCGACTCGTCCTGGAAGGACCACCTCCTCGCGATGGACCACCTCAAGGACGGGATCGGCCTCAGGGCCTATGGCCAGCGCGACCCGCTCGTCGAGTACAAGAAGGAATCGTTCGACATGTTCTCGACCATGAAGGAGCAGATCGAGAACGACGCCGTGCGGTTCCTGTTCCTCCTCGAGCCGATGACCGACGAGGACCGGCGCAGGGAGGAGGAGCGCCGGCGGCGGGAGCAGGAGCAGGTGTTCGCCGCGGCCTCGCGCTCCGCGGCGGGCGTGACGGCGCGCGGGGGCATCGAGACCGTCGAGCGCAAGACCGCGAAGGTCGGCCGCAACGACCCCTGCCCCTGCGGCTCCGGCAAGAAGTTCAAGAAGTGCCACGGAGCGACCGCCGGGGTGGCGTGAGGGGAAGACGGCGCGGAGCCCGCGCCCACGGCGCACGACGTGGCGCGTTTCGTCGGAATCCGGAGAGGCGGCTCCGGCACCTCGGGGGGGGGCGACGTGGACGGGGAATCGACGGTTCGAGTCGTGACGACCTTATTTCGAGTCGCCCTGTGCATCGCGTTGAGCGTCACCGCGCTCGCCTCGGAGCTGCCGGACACGCAGCAGCTCCGCGCGCTCTGCCGCGACGTGGAGGGGCCGGATCGCCGTCGACAGCAGAAAGCTGTCGGATCGCTCCGGCAGCTCCCGCCCGGCGCCGTCGCCTCCCTCGCGGCGCTCTTGAACTCGGAATCCGAGGACTCCGAGATTCGCGCCGGAGCCGCCATCGCGCTGGGGACGTTCGGCGCCCCTGCGCGACGGTACGTTCCCGACCTCGCGAAGGCGCTGGACGGCGATTCCATCCCGCTCTCCCAGGCCGCCGCGGGCGCGCTGTCCGGCCTCGTGAACCGAGGCGACGCGGCCGTGGTCCCCGACCTCGTCAAGTGGCTCGTGAAGCGCCGACCCGACTGCTCCTTCGAGTGCTTCTGGGCGATCACGGCCCTGGGCAAGATCGGGCCGTCGGCGCGGTCGGCGCTACCGGTTCTCAGGCAGATCGCCAAGGACGGGCGAATGCCGTCGGACATTCAGGCGGAGGCCCGCGCGTCGGTGAAGAAGATCGGCGCGCGTGCGAGCCCGTGACCCGGGCGCTCGTCGCCCGAGCCTCGGCCGACCCCGCCGTCCGACGGATCATCGCCGAGCCCCTTCCGGAGCTGACACCGTCGATCGGCCTCCTGCGGAAGCGTGGATTTCACCTGATCGGCGACGGCTCGGAGCCTGGGGCCCTACGCTTCGAGCTGCGGGGGCCACGGTCGTGACGATGCACCTGGCGCTCCTCAGGGGCATCAACGTGGGCGGGCACAGGCAGGTCGCGATGTCCGACCTGCGAGAGCTGCTGACCGTCCTTGGCTTCACCGATCCACGGTCGCTGCTCCAGAGCGGCAATCTCGTCTTCCGAGGCGCGCGCCGAAAGGGCGCCGAGCTGGAGCGCCTGCTGGAGGGGGAGGCGGAGAAGCGCCTCGGCTTGCGAACGGACTTCTTCGTCCGAACCGCGGAGGAATGGAAAGGGATCGTCGCGGGAAACCCCTTCCGCGACGAAGCCGAGCGGGATCCCGGCCATCTCCTGGTCGTGCTCCTGAAGCGCGCGCCGGACGGCGAGCAGGTGGAGGCGCTGCGGGCTTCGATCACCGGCCCGGAGGTCGTCCGCGCCTCCGGCCGGCACCTCTACGTCGTGTATCCCGCCGGCGTCGGCCGCTCGCGCCTGACGAACGTCCTCATCGAGAAGAAGCTCGGCACGTCGGCCACGGGCCGCAACTGGAACACGGTCCTGAAGCTCGGTGGCCTCGCCGACCCCTCGAACGCGACATTGGGAGCGCGCGGGAGTTTCGACTAGAATGCCGTCCCGCGCCCGGGGCCCGGTTCTCCGGAGCGGTACCGGAGGCGCACGATGGCCGAAGTCTTCCCCCACGAAGCCCTCACCTTCGACGACGTGCTGCTCGTGCCCGCGCATTCGCGCGTCCTGCCCAGCCAGGTGGAGACGCGGACGCGGCTCACCCGCGGAATCGCCCTGAACATCCCGCTGGTGTCGGCGGCGATGGACACCGTCACCGAGTCCCGCCTCGCGATCGCCATCGCTCAGGAGGGCGGGATCGGGATCGTCCACAAGAACCTGTCCATCGAGGCCCAGGCCCACGAGGTGGACAAGGTCAAGCGCTCCGAGTCCGGCATGATCGTGGATCCGATCACGATGACGCCGGACCAGAAGATCTTCGAGGCGCTCGAGGTGATGAGCCGGTTCCGGATCTCGGGCGTGCCGATCAACGACGAGAACGGGCGTCTCGTCGGCATCCTCACCAATCGCGACCTGAGGTTCTGCACGCGGACCGACCAGCCGATCCGCGAGCTGATGACCTCGGAGGGGCTGATCACCGTGGCGGTGGGCACGACCCTCGAGCAGGCCAAGGAGCTTCTCCACAAGCACCGGATCGAGAAGCTGCCGGTGGTGGACTCGGAGTTCCGGGTGGTCGGTCTCATCACCGTGAAGGACATCCAGAAGCAGATCAAGTACCCCCGGGCGTGCAAGGACGAGCTCGGCCGCCTGCGGGTCGGCGCCGCGGTCGGGATCGGCGCGGACACCCCCGATCGGGCGGCCGCCCTGATCGAGGCGCGGGTGGACGTGCTGGTGGTGGACACCGCGCACGGGCACAGCGAGGGGGTCCTCGGCACCGTCGCGCGGGTGCGCCAGCGGTTCCCCGACGTCCAGCTCGTCGCGGGCAACGTCGCGACCCGCGAGGGGGCGAAGGCGCTCATCGATCTCGGCGTCGACGGCGTGAAGGTCGGCGTGGGCCCGGGGAGCATCTGCACCACGCGAATCGTGACCGGCGCGGGGGTCCCGCAGCTGACCGCGATCATGGAGGCCGCGGGGCCGTGCGAGGAGGCCGGGGTTCCGCTGATCGCCGACGGCGGGATCAAGTTCTCCGGCGACGTGACCAAGGCCCTCGCCGCCGGCGCCTCGTCGGTCATGGTGGGCTCCCTCTTCGCGGGAACCGAGGAGTCCCCGGGCGAGACGGTCCTCTACCAGGGGCGGACGTTCAAGGAGTACCGCGGGATGGGCTCCCTCGGCGCGATGAAGCTCGGCTCGCGGGACCGCTACTTCCAGGACGAGTTCGACGAGCGGAAGCTGGTGCCGGAGGGGATCGAGGGGCGCGTCCCTTACAAGGGCCCGCTCTCCGCCCTGGTTCTTCAGATCGTCGGCGGCCTCCGCGCGGGGATGGGGTACGTCGGGTGCGCGGACATCACCGCCCTGCGCCACGAAGCGAGATTCGTGAGGATCACGAGCTCGGGGCTGCGCGAGTCCCACGTGCACGACGTGATCATCACGAAGGAGGCGCCGAACTACCGGCTCGATTAGGCGTCGCCCTGGGGCCGCTCCGCGGGCTTCCCTGAGGTCGCGATCTCGATCCGGCGGGAGCCTTCGCCGACGTCGTGGAAGCGAACGGCGATCGCCTCGCGCCTCAGGTACGGCGGGAGCTTCTCGCCCCACTCCACCAGCACGACACCGCCGCCCGAGAGGATCTCTTCGAGGCCGAGCGTGCCGATCTCCTCGGGATCGTCGACCCGGTACAGGTCCACGTGGAACATCGGCTTCCGTCCGCCCGTGTACTCCTGCACGAGGGTGAAGGAGGGAGAGGAGACGTCCTCCGGGAGGACACCGAGGCCGGCGGCGACCCCTCGGGCGAAGACGGTCTTCCCGAGGCCGAGGTCCCCCTCGAGCAGGATCAGCTCTCCGCCCTTGAGCCCCCGCCCGAGCGCGCGGCCCATCTCGCAGGTTTCTTCCTCGCTGAGAGAGAAGGTCGTCCGCGGGACGGGCGGTGCCGCCCGGGGCGAGGCGCTCTCGACGGACTTGACCGATGGCTTGGACCGCCTTGTCATCACCACGGCTGGCCTTCTTCCGGGCCGCCGAGCGCGAGGATCGCCTCAGGCAGCCGCTCCATTAGATCGGCCGCGATCATCCCCTCTTGACCTTTCGCGGCGGCGGCCCGGTCGCCGGCGTCGCCGTGGACGAACACCGCGATCCGGCACGCCTTCATGGGGTCGAGCCCACGGGCGAGGAGCGCGCCGATGACCCCGGTGAGGACGTCGCCGGAACCTGCGGTCGCCATCCCAGGATTTCCGCTCGCGTTGATCGAAGCCCGTCCCCGGGGAGCGGCGATCACGGTCCGGTGTCCCTTCAGGACGACCACCGCTCCTGCCGCTTCGGCGAGGCGTCGCGCCGCGCCGAGCCTGTCTTCCTGAACCGCGGCCGCGCTGCACTCGAGGAGGCGCGCCGCTTCGCCGGGATGGGGCGTCAGGACCCATGGCGTATCGGCGGAGCCCGCGCGGCGGAGGGCGTCCGGTCCCCCGGCTGCCAGGGCATTCAAGCCATCGGCGTCGATCACCGCCGGTCGCTTCCGCCCGGAGAGCACGGCCGTCACCAGGTCCCGGGTCGAGGGCTCCGTGCCGAGGCCGGGTCCGAGCGCCAGCGCGGTCCTGGACAGGAGGAGGTCGAGGACGCGCGCGGAAGCCGCCGCCGAGATCGCTCCCGACGCGGTCTCGTCCAGCGGCTCCGTCATCACCTCGGCCTGCTGCGCCGCGACGACGGGAAGCGCGGAGGCGGGGGTCGCGACCGTCACCAGCCCGACGCCCGTCCTCAGCGCGGCCCGGGCAACGAGCGCCGCAGCTCCCGCTTTTCCGCGGGAGCCGGCGACCGCGAGGAGATGGCCGTAGGTACCTTTGTGCGCGTTCGCCCGACGGACCGGCAGCGCGCCGCTGAGCGCGGCGGCGTCCAGCCACTCGAGGTCCGGATTCTCCTCGGCGACCGCGACGTCCGGGATGCCGATCGGGAGGACCTTCCACGCCCCCGAGAAGGCGGATGCCGGTTCGAGGACCAGCGCGATCTTCGGGCGGCAGAGGGTGTAGGTCCGCGCGGCGCTCACCGCCGGACCTTCGACCCGGCACGAGTCCGAATCGAGCCCCGACGGCAAATCGACGGAGACGACCGTGGCGCCGGATCGGTTCAGGTCGTCGATGACCCGGGCGGGAAGCCCCCTCGCGCCCCCGCGAACTCCCGTTCCCAGGAGGGCGTCGAGGACCACGGGCCCGCGCTCCCTCAGGACCCCCTTCTGCCGCTCCCAGTCCTCGAGGCCCACCGCCTCGAGAACCGTCAAGCCGCTGGCTCGCGCGGCTCTCAAGTTCGTCGCGGCGTCCCCCGAGAGCTCGTCCCCCGCGGCGAGCAGGATCACTTTCGGGACGAGACCGGCCCGCGCGAGGAATCGGGCGGCCACGAGCCCATCCCCTCCGTTGTTCCCCTTGCCGCAGAGCACCACGATGCCGCGCGCGCGAGCATCAGGGAAGTCGGCGAGCAAGGCTTCGGCGATCCCGCGACCCGCGGACTCCATCAGCAAGAGACCGGGGATCCCGAGGGACTCGATCGCCCTCCGGTCCACCCGGCGCATCTGCTCGCCCGTGAGGATCTCCATCTGCCGTTCCTGCCGCGCCGGAAAACGCGCGCCTCGACTCCCGGCCCGGAAGATAACGCCCGCCACCGAACACGGTCAAGCGCAGCGTGGCCCGCTCGGCTGACGTCGCGCCCGGCGACGCGGCCGAAGCATGGACAAAAAGAAGGGCGGTGGCCCGCGCCACCGCCCGAACGCGGCCACCGAGTTCTCCCCGTGAGGGGAGGTGGGCAACCCGGTACCGCTACGAACCGCCGTCCGCCGGGGCTAGCACCCCCCCGGATCCCCAGCGTCGGGCGGACACGACAAAGCTGCCCGAAAGTTGACCCTAGGAATTTACGGCGGTCCCGGCTGAAAGGGGGGAAAATATTCCGTGCGCGGCTGCCAAATACGAGGATGGTCCCCGGCGCATGAACTCGCGATGCGATTCGATGACGGTTGCGGGCGACGATCACGTCCGCGGGCGCGGATCCTCAGACGCTGCTCGCTCTCCCCGGACAATAGCTCCCAAGGCACGGGTCGAGACTCCAGCGGTGGGTTGGCATGAGCCCACGGCGAGGCCCGCTGGGCGGGACCGAGCCGTGAGCGAAAGGTGGGAGAAGCCGACGCAAAGCACCGGCTTCGGAAGCGTCGAGGTTGGGTTGCTGTCCTCCGGGGAGAGTGAGCAGCGTCCGAGGAAGCGAAACCTGCCTCGAATGCGGTACCGACCTCATTACGTTCCCACCTCTGAGATTTGCCATAGGCACCCGACCACAACCTGACCCTACCCCCATGCGGTGGCGCATGTCAAGGAAAAAATACAAGGGATTGGACGATCGGGGACCAGGAACCCATGATGTGGTGGTCCCGCCTCCGGGACATGAAACCCAGACGGTCAGGATCGAAGCGCTGGTGGCCGGGGGCCGAGGGATCGGCCGGGTCGTCGGTCGAGTCTGGCTGGTCGAAGGTGCCGTGCCCGGAGACCTGGTGGAAGCGGTTCCGGTCCGATCCCGGGATGCGCTGGTCGAGGCACGCGCCGTGCGCGTCCTGGAGCCGGCCGAATCCCGCCGCACGCCGCCATGCCCGATCCAGGGGGCGTGCGGCGGCTGCCCCTGGATGGTCCTCGGCGAGGCCGATCAGCGGTCTTGGAAGCGCCGCCTCGTGGTCGACGGCGTCGAGCGCGTCGGGCGACTCGTCGGGGTGGAGGTCGCCGAGACCCTTCCGTCGGACCGGGATCTGGGATACCGCAACAAGGTCGAAATGACCTTCGGCCGGGTCGGTCCGAGAAGGGTCCTGGGCTTCCATCCTCCCCGCACCGTGGATCGGATCGTCGACGTCCAGTCCTGCCTGCTGCAAGGGAGCGCGGGGGCGCGAGTTCTGACCTCGGCTCGCGGGTTCTTCCTGGAGGGGGCAGGGCGGCACGAGGCCGCCCTCGACCGCTCCTCCGAGCCGACGCGGCTCGTCATCCGGGAGTCGAAGGCGACCGGCGACGTCCTCGTCGCGCTCCGGGGCTCGCCTGGACCTTTCCCCTCGGCGATGCCGTTCGCGAGCCACCTCGCCTCGCGCCATCCCGAGGTGAAGGGGGTGGTCAGGCTCCTCGCCCGCCCCGGCAGGCGGGGCGGGACGAGTACCGTGTCGCTCCTGGGTGATCCCTGGATTGAGGAGACCCTGGGTGGAACGCGGTTCCGGCTACCCGCGGCGGCGTTCTTCCAGGTCAACCCGGGAGCCGCCGAATCGCTGGTAGGGCTCGTGCTCGACGCCACCGCGTCGTTCGCGTCGCCTCAGGTGCTCGACCTCTACGGGGGCGTTGGCGTCTTCGCGCTCGCACTGGCGCGGCGGGGCGCGCGCGGCACCGTGGTCGAGGCGGATCGCGAGGCGATCGAGTGCGGGCGGCGGGCAGCCACTGAAGAGCGTCTCGGTCCGATCGAGTTCGTCGCCTCCGACGTCGCCTCGTTCCTGCGATCGTCCCACCGAGGCGCGTCGCCACCCTTGGTCGTGATCGCGGACCCGCCGCGCACCGGGTTCGGGAGGGGAGTGGCCGAGGCGATCGCGGGCCTCGGACCGTCGAGGATCGTCCTGATCTCCTGCGACCCGCCCACGCTGGGGCGCGACCTGCGAGCCCTGGCCGACCGTGGCTACGTGACCCGGCGCGTCGTCCCCGTGGATCTGTTTCCCCAGACGGCGCACGTGGAAGCGGTGGCGATGGTGGATCGGGCGGGGTCGTCGTACGACTGACCTAATACGGCACCGGCGCCCCGGCGATGGCCGCAAGGAGGGCCTCGGCCACCAGCGTCTTGTTCAGGCTGAAGCGCAGGTCGTCGCGCACGCGGTCCGCGAATCGAATGATCTCCGCCGCGCGCTCCGGACCGATGTCGCGGCCCAGCGACGACAACCTCTCGTGGAGGTCGGCGTGGACGAGCGAGCCCGCCGGCAACTCGAGCGCCGCGCGCTCCGCGTCCCGAAGGAGCGCCTCGACGAGGTCCAGCCCTTCGATCAGCGACTCCTCGTCCCGGCCCGCGAGCTTCGACGCCAGGGCGGGGAGCTTCGCGAGGCCCCTCCCGCGGGCGGCCACGGTCTCGATCGCGGAGAGGATCTCCTCCCGCCGCGCCCGGCGCGCTTCGACGTCGAGGGCCGCGGCGATCCGCGGCCTTCCCTCGGAGAGCGCGGCCCGGGCGAGGGCCTCGGCGTGGGGGACGCCGCGCGACTCCAGGGCGGCGGCGAGGGCGTCGGTGGGCATCGCGGCGAAGCGGACCACGAAGCATCGCGACCTCACCGTCGGAAGGAGCACCTGCGGCCGCGACGTGACGAGCACGAGCAACGAGCTTCCCGGCGGCTCCTCGAGGGTCTTGAGCAGCGCGTTCTGCGCGCTCAGGTTCATCCGGTCCGCGGGGTCGATGGCGAAGACGCGGCGCCTCCCCTCGCGAGGCGCGTACGACGCGTGGTCCGCGAGATCGCGGATCTGCTCGATGGTGATGTCCCGCTTGAGGTCGGAGCGTAGGTCTTCGGTGTCGTCGGCGCCGGCCTCCCCGGGCTCCTCGCCCCGGGACGCCGCCTCCTTCTTCGGGAGGCGCGTGAACCACAGGAAGTCGGGATGGTTGCCCTGGGCGAGCTTGACGCAGGGCGGACAGGTCCCGCACGCGTCGGGCCCGCCCTCGCGGCACTGGAGCGCCGCCGCCAGGGCGCGGGCCGCGAGCGCCTTGCCCACGCCGGCGGGCCCCTGGAACAGCAGGGCGTGGGGAAGGCGTCCGGACGCGAAGACCCGGCGGAGCAAGTCGATCGCCGCGCGCTGTCCGAGGATCTCGCGAAAGCTCACGGCACGGGATCCCGCAGAGAGGGGAGGAGGTCCGAGAGCGCCGCCCGGACCCGCTCCTCGACGGCGTCCTCGGGTCCGACCGCGTCGACGAGGCGGATCCGCCCTGGCTCCTCCGAGGCGAGCGCGAGATAACCTCGGCGGACGGCCCGGTGGAACGCAACCTCCTCGCTCTCGAACCGCCCCTCCGCAAGGTCGGTCCCATCCGCCTCGTTGCGGGACCGCGCTCGGCCGAGGCCCGAGACCGGGTCGAGGTCGAGGAGGACCGTTCGGTCGGGACGGAGGTTAAGAGGGCTCTCCCGGTGGAGCGCGAGCACCGCCTCCCGGCCGAGCCCGCGCCCGTATCCCTGATAGGCGATCGTCGCGTCGAGGAACCGGTCAGAGAGCACGACGGCTCCTCGGCGCAGGGCGGGCGCGATCACCTCGGCCACGTGCTGAGCGCGGTCGGCGACGTAGAGGAGGAGCTCGACTCGGGGCCCGATCGGCGCCCCGTCCCGCTCGAGCAGCACGCCGCGAAGCCGCCGGCCGAGCGCGGTCCCGCCCGGCTCGCGCGTCGCGACGACGTCCCTCCCGGCGCCCGCGAGCCGCCGCGCGATCCTCGCGAGCTGCGTGCTCTTGCCCGAGCCTTCGACCCCTTCGAACGTGATGAAGAGGCCGCTCATGGCCAGGCGGTGTCGCGGCCCTGGAAGTACGCCACCGCGGCGGCGCGATCCCTCGCGATCTGGTCCGCCAGCTCGTCGCCGCCCGAGAAGCGCTTCTCGTCCCTCAGGCGGGCGAGGAAGCGGACCTCCATCCGCTCGCCCAGGAGGTCCTCGTCGAAGTCGATGAGGTGCGTCTCCACCACCAGCGTCTCGCCGCCGAACGTCGGGCGCACGCCCACGTTGGTCACCGACGGGTTCCTGGACGACAGGACCGACGACTCGGTGACGTACACGCCGCGGTGGGGGACCATCTCGTTCTCGACGTCGAGGTTCGCCGTGGGGAAATCGAGCATCCGGCCGCGCCCGTCCCCGGCCACCACCTCGCCGGCGAGCGCGAACGGACGGCCCAGCATCCGCGCGGCGCGCTCCACGTCCCCGTCCTCGACGATGCGACGGACCGCGGAGGAGGAGACGATCTCGCCGCTCACCGCGACCTGCGGCACGCCGACCACCTCGAACCCCATCTCGGAGCCGATGCGGCAGAGGAGGTCCACGTCCCCGGCGCGGTCGTGCCCGAACCGGAAGCTCGCGCCCACGTGAATCGCCGCCGGGGTCACGCGGCCCCTCAGAAACGTCCGGAAGAACTCCTCTCCGGTCATCGCGGCGAAGGTCGCGTCGAACCTCAGGATCAGCACGCCGCCGATCCCGCACCCGTCCAGCGAGTCGAGCTTCTGCCGGCGCGTCTGGAGGAGCCGCGGCCGGCGGGAAGGGGCCACGATCGCAAGGGGGTGGGGGTCGAACGTCACCACGAGCGAAGGGAGCCCGCGCCGCCTCGCCGCGGCGACCACGCTCTCGAGGATCGCGCGGTGGCCGAGGTGCACGCCGTCGTAGTTCCCGATGGTCGCCACGACGGGCGCGGCGTCGCGGGGGAAGGCGTCCATGCCGTTCCAGACGGTCATGCGGTCCCCATCGCCCGCGGGGCGAAATGGATTGCCGCCTGGAGCACGAGATTGGCGTAGATCGCGGCGGCGAGGTCGTCCGCCATGATGCCCGCGCCTCCCGGGAGCCGCTCCAGGGCGCCCGCGGGGAACGGCTTGAGGATATCGAAAACTCGGAAGAAGAAGAAGCCGGCGACCAGCACCTGCCAGGTCGGCGGGACGAAGGCCAGCGAGAGCATCTGCCCGGCGATCTCGTCCACCACCACCGGGGAGGGGTCGGGATGCCGGAAATGGCGGGCGGCGCCGTCCGCGGCCCAGGTTCCCACCGCGGTGACGACGACGATCGCCGCAACGACCGCCCAGGGCCCGCCCGCGACGCTTAGCCCCCACGCGAGCGCGACCCCCGGGAGCGATCCCCAGGTCCCGGGGAAAAGCGGCGCCCGACCGATGCCGAAGGCCGTCGCGATCCGGACGCGAAGCGTGGAGACCCGACCCTCGCGTTCGCTCGCGTCAGGGAGCATCGACGATCCTGGCGACGAGATCGTACCCCGCGGTATCGGAGATCTCCGCGGTCGCGAACGTCCCCGCGGGCGCCGCCCCGTCGTTCACCAGGACCTGGCCGTCGACGTCCAGCGCCTGGCCGCGGGTCCGCCCCACGAGGAGATGCTCCGTCTCGGGGTGGACCCCTTCGACGAGCAGCTCGACCCGCGAGCCGATCCTCCCCTCGTTGCGGCGGAACGCGATCCCCTGCTGCAACACCATCAGCCGCTCGCGACGCTCCTCTTTCGCCTCGGGAGGGACGTCGTCATCGAGCGCGAACGCCCGGGTCCCGTCCTCGTGCGAGTACGTGAACGCCCCGAGATGGTCGAATCGCGCTTCGGCGACGAAGGCGAGCAGCGCCCCGAACTCCTCCTCGGTCTCGCCGGGAAAGCCGACGATGAGGGTGGTTCTCAGAGCGGCGCCGGGCATGGCGGCGCGAAATCGTTCGACGAGCGCCAGGTGTCCTTCGGCGCTGCCGCCGCGGCGCATTCGGCGGAGCATCGCGGGATGCGCGTGCTGCAGCGGGAGGTCGACGTACTCGACGACCTTCTCGAGCCGGGCCATGGCGTCGACGAGCAGCGGCGTCACGCTGTTCGGATAGAGATAGTGCAGGCGAATCCAACGGAGCTCCCCAACCGCGTCGAGCCTCTCGAGCAGCCGGGGGAGGCCGTCCCTCTGACCGAGGTCGCGGCCGTAGTCGCTGGTGTCCTGCGAGATCAGGCCGATCTCGCGAACGCCGGAGCGGGCGAGCGCCTCCGCCTCGAGGACGATGTCGTCGATCGGGCGCGAACGGAACGCGCCGCGGAACGAGGGAATGGCGCAGAACGAGCACGTGTGGTCGCATCCCTCGGCGATCTTCACGAACGCGGTCCAGGGCGGCGTGGCCAGACGGCGCGGCGTGGCGTGATCGTAGAGGTAGGCGGAGGGCACAGCGACGGCCGGGGCGCCGAGGGCCTCTCGCCTCCCGCTCGCCACGGCCCGGACCACCTGGTCGAGCTCGTCGAGCCCGATCCAGTCGTCCACCTCGGGAAGGCTCTCCCGCATCTCCCTCGGGTAGCGCTGGACGAGGCAGCCCGCGACGACGAGGCGCTTCAGGCGTCCCGTGACCTTGTGCTCCGCCGCCTCGAGGATCGCCCGGATCGACTCCTCGCGGGCGGCTTCGATGAACCCGCAGGTGTTGACCACGAGGACCTCCGCCTCGGCGGGGTCCTGCACGAACGAGGCGCCCGCTCGCTCGAGGTGTCCGAGCATGACCTCGGTGTCCACCAGGTTCTTGGCGCAGCCGAGGCTCACGATCCCGACGAGGACCGGGGCCCCTCCGGAGGACCGGGACGCCTTCACGGATAGAGCCGGTGGATCTGGCGGGGGTAGGGGATCGCCTCGCGGAGGTGCGGGATCCCGCAGATCCAGCTGACGAACCGCTCGATCCCCATCCCGAAGCCGGAGTGCGGGACCGTCCCGTACTTGCGGATGTCGAGGTACCACTGGAACGCCTCGACCGGCAGGCCGTGCTCCCGTATCCGCGAGAGGAGTAGATCGTGGTCGTGGATGCGCTGGGAGCCGCCGATGATCTCGCCGTACCCCTCGGGGGCCAGCACGTCGACGCAGAGGGCCTTCGTCGGATCGGCGGCGTCCGGCTGCATGTAGAACGCCTTGATCGCGGTCGGCCAGTGGGTGACCATCACGGGGCGGTCGAACGCCTCGGTGACGATGGTCTCGTCGAGGGCCCCGAAATCGCTGCCGTGCGCGAAGGCCGGTGCGGACGCCTCCGCCATCCGCGCCCGCGCCTCGGGGCGCGCGAGAAGGGCCGACGCCTCGTCGTAGGTGATCCGGGGGAAGGGCGGGGCGACCCTCTTAAGCGGCGAGGTGTCCCGCTCGAGGAACAGGAGCTCCTCGCGGCACCGTTCGAGGGCGCGTCCCACGAGGTACGAGACGAACTCCTCGGCCAGCTCGAGGAGGCCGTCGAGGTCCATGAACGCCACCTCGGGCTCGATCATCCAGAACTCGGTCAGATGCCGGCGCGTCTTGGACTTTTCCGCGCGGAACGTGGGGCCGAAGCAGTAGACCCGCCCGAACGCCATGCAGGCCGGCTCGACGTAGAGCTGGCCGGACTGCGTGAGGTAGGCGCTCCGCCCGAAGTAGTCCGTCTCGAACAGCGTGGTGGTCCCCTCGCAGGCGGCGGGGGTCAGGATGGGGGAGTCGATCAGGACGAACCGCCGCTCGTAGAAGAAGTCCCGGCAGGCCTGGACCACCTCGCTCCGGACCTTGAGGACCGCCATGGGCGTTCGCGACCTCAGGTAGAGGTGGCGGTGGTCGAAGAGGAACTCGACGCCGTGCTCCTTGGGCTGGATCGGGTAGTCCGCGGCCTCGTGGATCGCCTCGAGCTCCTCGAGCCCCAGCTCGAATCCCCCCGGCGCCCGCTCGTCCCGGCGCACCGTTCCGGTCACGCGGATGGAGGACTCGAGAGGCAGGCGATCGCAACGCTCGAACAGCTCGGGCGGAACGTCCCGCGCGAACGCGACGCACTGGAGGAAACCGGTGCCATCGCGCAGGACCAGGAACTTGAGCTTCCCCGAGGATCGCTTGTGGTAGAGCCAGCCCTTAAGGATGACCCGCTCGCCGACGTGGGCCTCGAGTTCCTCGACGTAGACGAAATCCCGCACCACGGCCGTCTCACTTCTCCGCTTCTTCCTGCTTCGCCTTCGCCGCTTCGGCGATGATCTTCTCCTGGACGTGCGCGGGAGCCT
The DNA here is from genome assembly GCA_020073205.1 of Terriglobia bacterium. NCBI lineage: Bacteria > Pseudomonadati > Acidobacteriota > Terriglobia > Terriglobia bacterium. Next base: position 16,661 of record JAIQFR010000027.1, on the reverse strand, counting down.
CCTCGTAGTGGTCGAACTCCATGGCGTAGGTCCCCCGGTCCGACGTGATGGACTTCAGCGTGGAGGCGTACGTCAGGATCTCGGAGAGCGGGACCTGGGCGCGGATCACCTGGTCGTGGCCCTCGGCGTCCATCCCCTGCGGCTTCCCGCGCCGGGACGACAGGTCGCCCATGATGTCGCCCATGTACTCCTCGGGGGCCACGATCTCCACCGAGTAGATCGGCTCGAGGATGGTCGGCCGAGCCTCCTCCATCGCCGCCTTGAACGCGAGGGATCCCGCGATCTTGAACGCGATCTCGGAAGAGTCCACCGTGTGGTACGACCCGTCCGTCAAGGTCACCCGGAAGTCCACCACCTGGCAGCCGGCCAGCCAACCCCGCGACGCGGCGTCCACGACCCCCTTCTCGACCGCCGGCCGGAAGTTCTGCGGAATCGACCCGCCGAAGATCTTGTCCACGAACTCGAAGCCGGTACCCCGAGGGAGCGGCTCCATCTCGATCCAGCAGTCGCCGAACTGCCCGCGGCCCCCGGTCTGCTTCTTGTGCCGCCCCTGCACCGGCCCGACCTTCCTCTTGATGGTCTCGAGGTACGGGACCTTCGGCTGCTTCAGGAGCGCCTCGACGCCGAACTTCTTCTTCATCTTGGCGACGGCGACCTCGACGTGGACCTGCCCGCTCCCGGAGACGAGGGTCTCGTGGGTGCGCGGGTCCCGGCCCACCCTCAGGACCGGGTCCTCCTCCATGAGCCGCGCGAGGGCCGTGGAGATCTTCTCTTCGTCCCCCTTGGACTTCGGCTCGAGGGCGAACGAGATCGACGGAGCGGGGAACGCCACCGCCGGGTACTGGATGGGGTGTGCGGGATCGGCGAGCGTGTCGCCCGTGCGCGTCTCCTTGAGCTTCGCGACGACGCCGAGATCTCCCGCCCTGAGCTCGGGGACCGACACGAGCTGCTTCCCCTGGAGGATCGAGACCGCGCCGAGGCGCTCGGCGGCGCCCTCCTTGACGTTCACGACCGACGAGTCGCCCTTCAGGACCCCCGTTACCACGCGGAACAGTGAGAGCCGACCGGCGTACGGGTCGGCGATGGTCTTGAACACGAACGCGGAGACCGGCCCCGCGGAGGAGATGGGCCGCCGCACCTCCGAGCCGTCCGCAGGATTCGTCCCGACCGCGTCGCCTCGCTCCCCCGGCGCGGGAAGGAGGTCCACCGCGAGGTCGAGAAGGCACGACGCGCCGACGGCATGGAGCCCGCTCGCGCAGGTCACCGGGACAATCTTCCGCTCGAGGATCGCCTTGCGGAGCCCCGCGCGAAGTTGCTCGTCCCTCAGATCTCCCGTCTCGAAGAAGGTCTCCATGAGCGTGTCGTCGCTCTCCGCGACCATCTCCACCAGCTTCGATCTCAGCTCCTTCGCTCGCTCCACCATCGGGGGAGGCACGTCCCCGGAGGATCCCTTGCCCGAGTCGTCCTTCGGGAACGTCCAGGCCTTCATCGACACCAGGTCCACGACCCCCTCGAAGGCCAGCTCCTCGCCGATGGGGAACTGGATCGGTACCGCGGACCGGCCGAATCGCCCTTGGATGGACTCGAGGGTCCTCTCGAAAGAGGCGCGCTCGCGGTCGAGCTTGTTCACCACCATCACCACCGGCACGCCCGCCTCCTGGGCGAACTTGAACGTGCGCTCGGTGATCACCTGGACCCCCGCAACGCCCTCGACGAGGAGGAGCGCGGCGTCGGCGACGGACAGCGCGGACTTGGCGTCCGCCACGAACGCTGCGTACCCCGGCGTGTCGAGGAGGTTCACCTTCTTGTCGCGCCATTCGAGGTGCGCGAGGGCGGTCTGGAGCGAGATCTTCCTCTCGATCTCCTCGTCGTCGAAGTCCGTGACCGTCGTGCCGTCTTCGACGTGCCCGAACCGGCTCACGGCGCCCGCGACAAAGAGCATCCCCGACGCGAGGGTGGTCTTGCCCGAATCGCCGTGGCCGATCAACGCGATGTTGCGAAGGTCCGCGGTGTCGAAAACCTTCATCGATGCGCTCCTCTTGCACCTCGAGCGGACGGCCCGCACCCCGGAGCCCGCCCGGCGTTCGGGGAAGCCGGGAATATACCATAGAGCCCTAAAACCGCTCCATTTCGGCCCGTGGCGAGCGTCGCTCGCCGCAGGCCCATGCTATAGTGCGAGGCCACGCTCGCCGGCGGAGGTCCACCCATGCCCGTTTCGTCCAAGATCGCGCGGCAGATGGAGGAGTCTTCCTGGATCCGGAAGATGTTCGAGGAAGGGCTCCGTCTGCGGAAGCAGTTCGGCGCCGACAGCGTGTTCGACTTCACCCTCGGCAATCCGGACCTCGACCCGCCGGAGGCCTTCCAGCGCCGACTCCGGCACCTCGTCGAGCACCCAGCGAAACACATGCACGGCTACATGCCGAATGCGGGCTTTCCGGAGGCCCGAGAGGCGGTGGCGCGCTGGGTGTCGGAGGAGTCCGGCGTCGACGTCCCGGCCGACCACGTGATCCTCTGCGTCGGAGCGGGCGGCGGTCTCAACGTGGTGCTCAAGACGATCCTCGACGCCGGCGACGAGGTCGTGGTCTTCTCGCCGTACTTCGTCGAATACCTGTTCTACATCGACAACCACGGCGGGGTTCCGGTGGTCGCCGAAACGGGGGAGACGTTCGACTTCGACCTCGAGAGTCTCGACGCGAGGATCGGTCCCAGGACCCGGGCCGTCATCGTCAATTCGCCCAACAACCCCACCGGCGTGGTGTACGCGGAGGCGTCGCTGCGCCGGGTCGCGGATCTCCTCCGGGAGAAGTCGGCGCGCTTCGGGCAGCCGATCTATCTGATCAGCGACGACCCTTACAAGAAGATCCTGTTCGACGGCGCGGTGTACCCGCACGTCTTCCCGATCTACGAGCACTCGATCGTGGTCTACTCGCACAGCAAGGACCTCGGGCTCGCGGGGGAGCGGATCGGTCACATCGCGGTCCACCCCGGCGCGGACTCCGCGGAGAAGCTCCTGGCGGGCATGGTCTTCGCGATCCGGGTCCTCGGGTTCGTGAACGCCCCGGCCCTGATGCAGCTGGCGGTCAAGGACTGCCTCAGGGACGGCATCGACCCTCGCGTGTACGAGCGGCGGCGGAACGTCCTGTACGAAGCGCTGACGGGGATGGGCTTCGACATCGTCAAGCCGCGGGGGGCGTTCTACATGTTCCCCAAGAGCCCCGTGCCCGACGACCGGGAGTTCGTCGAGGAATGCGTCAAGCGGAACGTGCTGGTGGTGCCGGGGATCGGCTTCGGTCGGGCGGGGTACTTCCGGATCTCGCTCACCGTTCCGGACCGGACCATCGAGAACTCGCTCCTCGCCTGGCGCGAGATCGCCCGGACCTACGGCGGCGTCCGAGCCTGAGCCTCGCCTCGCGGCGCACGAGCGTCGTCTCCCTCGAGCTTTCGCCCCTCCCTCTCGACTTGACCCGCGATTGCGGCGAACCTAGCTTTTGCTTCCGGCGGCCCGGTCGATCCGGCGCCGGTGAGGGGGTCAGCGCGTGATCGTGATCTGCCCATCCTGCGGCACGCCCTACCGCCACGCCGCGGAGGAGCGACCGTCGACCCGAAGCGCGCGCTGCTCCCGATGCTCGTTCACGTTCCCTCTCCTGGGCGGCCGCACCTACCGGGTCGACGGCGGAACCCACGATGCGCAGGCCGTGCCGAACGCCGAGCGGCGCGAGGTCCCGGCCGTCGCGCCGACGCGACGGGCTCCGCAGCCGGTCGCGCGACCGGCCCATGATCTCGCCATCGGAATGGACGATCCGTCGCTCGAACCCAGCCTCGCGCGAACCGCGCTCCGAGCCGAGGCGGGAGAGCCGCGCCAGGCGATGACCTACTGGATCGTGGCGGACGAGCTCCCTCCCGCCGCCTCGGCGCCCGAGCGGGCCGGCGCTCGGCTGGCGGCCTCACCGGAGACGCCTTACGCTCTCGCGGAGGGACCGGGGGCCGGGCCGGATCCGGTGCGGCCCTCGGAACGAGCGACAGGACCGGCGATCGAGCCGGCGGCGGAGGCCGCCTCCAGGCGATCGCCGGGGCGCGAGTCGCGGGTCTCCCTCGCGCTCGCGGCGGGAGCGGGGATCGGAATGGTGTGCGGGACGGCGCTGGCCTCTCTCGCCGACGGACCCTTCTGGCCCGCCGCCGCGTGGGGCTGCGTTTGCGGAATCGCTCTCGCGGGAGGCCTCCTTCGATGGAACGACAGGAAGCCTTGACCGGCGGGCCGCCGACGAGCGGCGGTCGTTCCTCGGGGACGTGTCCGCGCTGCGGAGAGCCCCAGGGCCTGCTGCCGGCGGTCCCCACGGCGACGCTGGGAGGCCGTCCGGTGACGCGCTGTCCGAGGTGCGGGACACGGAGCGCGCCTGGCGCCGAAACTCGCGACATGGTCTTCACGTGCGAGTCGTGCGGGCTCCCGTTCGTCGCTCACGAGATCCTTCCCCACGCGGGACAGCGCTGCCCGGACTGCCGGGCCGGCTCGATCCCCGTCGAGCTCCCCGACGCGGCGATCGCCGCCGCGGCCGAATCCGAGATCCGCTCCGCGCTCTCGGGCCGCTGGAGGCTGGTCACGTCTCCGCCGCTCGTGTCCTACCTCGACAGGATCGCGCGCCAGGTCGCGCAGAAGATCGAGCGCGCGCCTCAGGGCGCGCGGGTCGTCCTGGTGGACGAGCCCGGCCTCAAGACCCTCGCGCTGCCCTCCGGCACGCTTCTCCTGAGCCTCGACACCATCGCCTTCCTCGAGGACGAGGCGGAGCTGGCATTCGTGATCGGCCACGAGTTGGCCCACGCCGCCTCGGAAGATGCGGCGGTCCAGCTGGTGCGCATGGGGTTCCGCGCGGTGTCGCGAGGCGGAGCCGCGCCCGACCCCGAAGCGTGGGCCGGAGCCGCCCTCGACCTCGTTCGCCTCGGGTACGGGCGGAGGCGCGAGAGGGACGCGGACCTCAGGGCCCTCGAGGCGGTGCTCTCGATCGGGTACGACCCCCGGTCGGTCGTGCGCTACCTCGGGCGTCTCCGATCTCAGGTCGAGCGAGGCCATCCGTCGGTTGCGGAGCTTGCGAGCGCGCATCCGCCGCCGGACGATCGCAGCCGGAGGATCGAGAAGGCGCTCTTCGGCCGGGTGCGCGACGAAGGGGTGCTGCGGGTGAACCGGGAGGTGTTCCGCCGCGCCGCGGGGCACGAAGTGCTGGCGGGGTCGATGCTCCAGGCGAGCTTCGGCGACGCGGGACCCCGCGCTCGTCCCGCCGCCCGGCGGCGCCGCCGCTGGCCTTGGATCGTTCTTGCCGCCGCGGCGCTGGCCGTCGCTGCGGCGCTCGGCATCCTCTGGCTCGGCGGGCGCTGATTCGCCTCGCCCCTCGCCGCGGCGCGGGATCCGCCCTCCGCTGTTACCATGGGCGCATGCAGCCCGGCCGTCGCATCGGCCTGAATCTGGACGCGATGCGCGCCAGCCTCGACGCGTTCGCGCGCAGGTACGAGCGGGGCTTCCTCGACAGTGATCCCCTCGGCATGGTGCGGCGCTACGACCGCGCGGACGATCGCGAGCTGGCGGGCCTCCTCGCGGCGAGTCTCGCGTACGGCCGCGTCGAGTCGATCCGGTCGAGTCTCGAGCGGCTTCTCCGCGTTCTCGGACCACGTCCGAGCCTCTTCCTCGAATCGTTCGATCCGACCAGGGATGGCCGGCACCTCGCAGACTTCCGCCACCGGTTCACCGGCGGCGGGGAGGTGGCGCGTCTGCTCGGATGGATCCGGCGCGCCCGGGAGTCGGACGGGTCGCTCGAGTCGTTCTTCGTGAGGCACGATCCTGATCCCGGCAGCGCGCACCTCGGGCCGGCGATGGACGCGTTCGCGGACGCCCTCTACGCTCTCGACCCGGCACCGAGCGGCGGGGAAGGCGCGGAGAAGGAGCGCGCGAGGGCACGCTGGCTCCTCCCGCGCCCGCGGGACGGGTCGGCCTGCAAGCGGCACTGCCTCTACCTGCGCTGGATGGTACGGCCCGAGGACGGGCTCGACTGCGGCGTCTGGAGGCGAGTCTCGCCGCGGAGGCTCGTGGTCCCTCTCGACGTCCACATGGAGCGGCTCGCGCGGGCGCTCGGGTGGACGCGGCGCCGCTCGTCGTCGTGGGGAGCCGCGGTGGAGGTCACCGAGGCGCTCAAGCGGCTCGACCCCGACGACCCCACGCGGTACGATTTTGCGCTGACCCGCTTGGGGATCCTCGGTTTGGTCCGCGCCCGGGGGGGGCGCGTCCTGGTGCGGGACGTGGCGGAGGCGCTCCGAGGAGCCCCGGAATAGGAGCGCGTCGATGGGCTCGGCTGCGGCGACGAAACCGGCACGCGAACGCGCCCCGAGGCTCGGCGCCCACATGTCCGTCGCGGGAGGGATGCCGCTCGCGGTGGAGCGGGCGGTTTCCGTCGGCGCCACCGCTCTCCAGGTGTTCGTCAAGTCGTCGAACCAGTGGGCGGCGAGGCCGTTCCTCGCGGGGGAGCCCCAGGCGTTTCGGGCCGCCGCCCGCGCGGCGGGGCTCGATCGCCACACGGTGGCGCACGCTTCGTACCTGGTGAACCTCGCGTCGCCCGACGACGTCCTCTGGCGGCGCTCGGTCGAGGGGTTCGGGGAGGAGATCGCGCGCTGCTCCACCCTCGGGATTCCGTTCCTCGTGGTTCACCCGGGGGCCCACGTGGGCACCGGGACGGCGGCGGGGGCGCGTCGCGTCGCGCGGGCTCTCGACGCGCTCTTCGGCACGCGCCCGATCAAGGGGATCCGCCCGGCGGCAGCGGCGAGAGGGTTCGAGGTCCTCCTCGAGATCACGGCCGGACAGGGGTCGACCCTCGGCGCGAGATTCGAGGAAATCGCTCTCATCCTCGATCGCGCGTCCTGCTCGAGCCGCCTCGGCGTCTGCTTCGACACCTGTCACGCGCTGGCGGCGGGGTACGAATTCCGCGATGCGCGGTCCTACCGGGAGACCTTCGACGCCTTCGACCGGTGCGTCGGCATTGCCCGGATCCGGGCCTTCCACCTCAACGACTCGAAGGGAGGTCTCGGGAGCCGCCTCGATCGCCACGAGCACATCGGGCGCGGACGGGTGGGGCTCGAGGCCTTCCGTCTGATCCTCGCCGACCGGCGCTTTCGAGGGCTACCGATGGTCCTCGAGACGCCGAAAGGGGAAGACCTCGCCGAGGACCGCGAGAACCTGGCCGTCCTCCGCGCGATGGTCGGGCGGTGAGGCTCTCGGAATTCGATTACGATCTCCCGGAGCGCCTGATCGCCCAGGAGCCGCTCCCGCGGCGCGACGCGTCTCGGCTCATGGCGGTGGACCGGCGGTCGGGGCAGGTCGCCCACCGGAGGTTTCTCGATCTCCCGCAGCTGCTCGACGCTGGGGATCTCCTCGTCCTCAACGACACCCGGGTCGTGCCCGCCCGCCTCCACGGCGCCAAGTCGACCGGCGGCAGGGTGACGGTGCTGCTGCTGGAGCCGGTCGGCGGAAGCGGTCCTTCGCCGGTCCACCGCTGCTTGATGGAGGCGTCGAAGCCGGCGCGGCCGGGGGGCATGATCGAATTCGGAGGCGGCCTCAAGGCGCGGGTCTTGGGGCGCTCCGGAGAAACGTACGAGATCGCGCTGGAGGCGCCGGGAGGCGACCCGGCCGCGGCGTTGATACGGCTCGGAGAGACCCCGCTCCCGCCTTACATAAGGCGAGGCGTCGCCGACCCGCGAAGCGCGGCGGACCGGGAGCGGTACCAGACCGTCTACGCGAAGCGCCCCGGTGCCGTGGCGGCGCCGACCGCCGGGCTGCATTTCACCACGGAGCTCCTCGAGACGATCGCCGCGCGGGGAGTGAGGATCGCCCGCCTCACGCTCCACGTCGGGCCGGGGACGTTCCTCCCCGTGCGCGCCGAGGAGGTGGACGAGCACGTGATGCACGCCGAGGCGTACGATCTCCCCGTCGCGACGGCGGAAGCGGTCGCCGAGACTCGGCGCGCCGGCGGCCGCGTGATCGCGGTGGGGACCACGGTGGTGAGGACGCTCGAGGCGGCAGCGGGACCGGACGGGGCCGTGCGGCCCGGCGGGGGGCGCTGCGATCTCTTCATCCGCCCGGGGCACCGTTTCCTAGCGGTGGACGCGATGGTGACCAACTTCCACCTGCCGCGCTCGACGCTACTGATGCTGGTCTCCGCGTTCGCCGGCCGCGAGCGGGTGCTCGGGGCGTACGCCGAGGCCGTCCGCGAGGACTACCGCTTCTACTCCTACGGGGACGCGATGTACCTCGGCGACGTTCCTTGAGCGGCTTCTCGTTTGCGCTCGAACGGACGGACGGGGCGGCGCGCCTCGGGCGGATGTCAACTCTTCATGGAGACGTCGCGACACCGGCCTTCATGCCGGTAGGGACCCAAGGCGCGGTCAAGGCGGTCACAGCCGAGGAGCTGAGGGAGTGCGGGGCCGAGATCGTCCTCTGCAACACCTACCACCTCTACCTGAGGCCCGGGCACGAGCTCGTCGCGGAGCTGGGCGGGTTGCACCGGTTCATGCACTGGGACGGGCCGATCCTCACGGACTCCGGCGGGTTCCAGGTCTTCTCGCTCTCGAAGCTCCGGCGGATCGACGACGAGGGCGTGAGGTTCCGGTCGCACCTCGACGGCTCGCTCCATCTCCTGACCCCGGAGAAGAGCATGGAGATCCAGGCCGCCCTAGGGTCGGACGTCGCGATGGTCCTCGACGAGTGCCCGGCGCTCCCCGCGGAGCGGGAGGCGGTGGAGCGGGCGGTCGTGCGCACGTCCCTCTGGGCGGAGCGCTCGCTCGGCGCCTATCGAGGCCCCGGCGTCCCGTTCGGGATCGTCCAGGGGGGGCCGTACCGCGACCTGCGGGAGCGGAGCGCCGCCGATCTCCTGCGACTCGACTTCGCGGGGTACGCCATCGGTGGCGTGAGCGTCGGCGAGCCGCCGGAGGCGATCGCGGAGGTCGCCCGGACGACCTCGGCCCTGCTCCCCCCGAACCGCCCGCGGTACCTGATGGGGGTCGGTCGCCCCCTCGACCTCGTCGAGGCGGTGGCCGCCGGATGCGACCTCTTCGACTGCGTGATGCCCACGCGCAACGCCCGGAACGGCACGCTGTTCACCTCGGAGGGCCGGATCAACATCAAGCGGGAGGCGTACCGGAGCGACGGCGGCCCCCTCGACGCGAAGTGCTCCTGCGAGGCTTGCCGCCATTACAGCCGCGCCTACCTGCGCCACCTCTATCTCTCCAACGAGATCCTCGCGTCCCGCCTCCACACGATCCACAACCTCGCCTACTATCTCGGACTGATGGCGCGGGCGCGCCAGGCGATCGCCGCGGGGACGTTCGGCACGCTGAGGCGGGAGGTCGCGGCGCTCTCCGGCGGCACGGAGGACGGGGGTTGAGCGGGACGGGGGACGATCTGGTCTTCGTCGGCGACGTCCACCTGGGCGCGGGGGACCTGGCCGTCGTGGAGTTCTGCCGCTTCGTCGAGGCGATCGCTCCCACGACCTCGCGCCTCGTGCTCGCGGGCGACCTGTTCGAGGTGTGGATCGGCCGGCCCGAGATGGAGGGTCCCCATCACCGGACCGTCGCCCTCGCCCTGGCGGCGCTCCGCCGTCGCGGGGTGTCGGTGGCCTACCTCGAGGGGAACCGGGACTACGGAGTCGCGGCGCTCCACGTCGGGGCCGCCTTCGACGACGCCTCCGCCGACGGCCTCGTCGAGCGACGCGGCGGATCGAGCTTCTTCGCCGTCCACGGCGACCTGGTGAACGAGGACGACCGCGCGTACCGCGCCTGGCGCCGCGTTTCGCGCTCGCGCCCGCTGTGGGCCCTGTTCAACGCGCTGCCCGCCGGCGCGCGGCGCCGCCTTGCCGAGACTCTGAGAGAGCGGCTGGCCCGCACGAATGTCGCCTACCGCCGCCGGTTCCCGGAGGACGCGGTGCGGCGCTTCGCCGCCGCCCGATTCCGCGAGGGACACGATGCGGTGGTGCTCGGCCACTTCCACGTGGAGAAGGACCTCGAAGCCGAGCCGCCGTCTCCGCCCGGCAGGATCCTCGTCCTGCCCGAGTGGAAGGGGAGCCGGCGCCACCTCCGTGTCGGCGCCGACGGCGGGACGGCGTTCGTCGATTCTCCCGCCTGACGCGCGACGTCGCGGCTACGGCGCTTCCCGGGGTCCGTTCGGACCCAGGGCGCTGCGGCGGTAGCCGTAGAAAGCGTAGACCAGCATCCCGACCGCGAACCACCCGACGAACCGGATCCAGGTCGCCAGCGGGAGCATCGCCATCAGGCCGAGGCACATAAGTGCGCCCACGACGGTCGTGACCGGGAAGAAGGGGACGCGGAACGGCCGGGAGAGGTCGGGGCGCGTGACCCGCAGCACCGTCACCCCGGCGCACACGATGATGAAGGCGAAGAGCGTGCCGATGGAGCACAGCTCCGCCGAGACGTCGATCGGGGTCAGCGCGGCCGCGATCGCGACGATCGTCCCGGTCAGAGCCGTGGTCACGTAGGGCGTCTTGAAACGGGGGTGAACGCGAGCGAGCCCCTGCGGAAGCAGGCCGTCCCGCGACATCGCGAAGAGGATCCTGGGCTGGCCCATGAGCAGGACCAGGAGGACGCTGGTGATGCCGGCGATGGCGCCGATGCTGATCACGATGGACACCCAGGGCATCTGCAGCCGGTTGACGACCAAGGCCACGGGGTCCGCGACGCCGAGCTCCTTGTAGGGGACGATTCCGGTCATGATCGCGGCCACGGTCATGTAGAGGACCGTCGCGACGACGAGGGAGCCCATGATGCCGATCGGCATGTCGCGTTGGGGATTCACGGCCTCCTCTGCGGTGGTGGAGACCGCGTCGAAGCCGACGTAGGCGAGGAAGACGATGCCCGCCGCGCGAACGATCCCGGCGAACCCGAACGGCGCGAACGGCCGCCAGTGGGAGGGATCGACGTGTCCCGCGGTCACGACGATGAACAGCAGGATGACCGCGACCTTCACGATCACGATGGTGAGATTGACCCTGGAGCTCTCCTTGATCCCTCGCACGAGGAGCCAGGACAGGAACGCGACGATCGCGACGGCCGGGAGGTTGAACACGCCCGGGACCTTGTCCCACGGCGACGCGCAGAGGGCGTGCGGGAGCTTGATCCCCGAGACCTCCAGGAGGTTGACGAGATACGCGGACCAGCCCGTGGCGACGAGGACGGCTCCGACCATGTACTCGAGAATGAGGTCCCAGCCGATGATCCAGCCGAAGATCTCGCCCAGGGTGGCGTAGCCGTAAGTGTAGGCCGAGCCGGAGATCGGGATCATCGCGGCCAGCTCGGCGTAGGAGAGCGCGGAGCAGGCGCAGGCCACCGCGGCGATGGCGAACGACAGCATGATCCCCGGTCCCGCGTTCCTCTCGGCCTGCACGCCGGGCAGCACGAAGATCCCGACCCCGATGATGCAGCCGATGCCGATGGCGACGAGGTCCCACGCGCGCAGGGTCTTCCGAAGCGCGTGGCGCTCATCGCTGGCGTCCGCCATAAGCCGGGTCAGCGGCTTGGTCCGAAGGATCGACATGCTCATCGTGCCTCCGAGTCCGGGACGGGCGTCGTTATCGGGCGTGGCCCGCCGGCGCCGGCTCCTCTCGCGGCGCGGGCTCGGGGGCGAGGCTCGTCGGAAGCGGCTCCTCCGGCCCGGCGGCAGGGCGTGTCTCCGTGCCGGTCCGGATCATGTACTTCCGGTCGAGCGGCTGGAACCGGTCGGCGGCTTCGAGGAGCGACTTGGCGGTGTTGCGGGGGAAACCGATCACCTCGACTCGCGGCCCGATGCCCTTCACCCTGTTGACGAGGGACGTGAAGTCGCCGTCCCCGGACACGAGCACCACCACGTCGAGGCGGGAAGCCGCGTCGAGGATGTCGAGAGCCATCTCCATGTCCCAGTCGCCCTTCATGGAGCCGTCGGAGCGGATCTTCAGGGTCTTGCGGCGGACCTCGATCGCGCGCTGCTCGAGCATCGCGATGAAGCCGGATTGGTCGATCTCCTTCGTCTCCACGACGTAGGCGGTCGCCTGGATCAGCCGCCGGTCCCGCACGGCGGCCTGGATCAGCGCGTCGAAATCCAGCTTCCCCTTGAGCTGCCTCGCGGCGTAGTACATGTTCTGGACGTCGACGAACACGCCGACCCGCTCCGGGTCCCCCTTGCGCCGCGGCGCGGATTTCGGGGCCGGGGCCGCCGCCTGGGCGGCGACGCGGTAGGACCTCACCTCGCCCGTCAGACCGTCCAGGCGGCCGCCCTGCTCCTGGAGGTCCTTGCGTCGCTCCCGCCTCAGTCCTGCGATCTCCTTCTGGAGCTCCTCGATCCCGCTCGTCACCGGTCCGAGGGCCTCGGGGGAGAGCGTCGTGGCGGGCGGAGCCGCCTCCGACATCTTCTCGAGCCGGTGCGCGAGGCGGCGCTGCTCGGCCGCGATCTTGCGCACCGAGCCCGCGATCTCCGCGACGGCCGCCTCGAGCGGCGCCGGCGACGGTTGAGCGGTGGGGGAGTCGGTCGAGGCGCCGCGCGCGTCCTGCAGCTCGCGCCGGAGCTGCTCGTTGAGCATCCGCGCCTCCGCCAGCTCCCCCTTGCGCTGCATGAGGTCGCGTTTCAGCGCCTTCTCGGAGTCGCGTCCCTTGGCGATCTGTCCTTCCACGTAGGCGACCTTCTTCTGGAGCTCGGCGACCTTCTTCCTCAGGCGGGCGGCCTCTCGCGCCACGATCTCCGGGTCGCGCGCCACCGGCGGCGCCGAGGGGAGCGCCGCCTCCGCCCGGGCCTCCTCGCGCGCCAGCAGTCGCGAAAGGGCCGCGTCGCCGGCCGCGTCCGAGGAATCGGTCGCCAACAGGAACAACCGCAGTCCGACTTTTCGGCCGGCGGGACCGTCCTGGTCCTCCTTGAGCTCGCTCTCCCGCTCCGCCGGGGAGAGCGCACCCCACGCTCTCGCGGCCTCCGCGGTCTCCTTGCGAAGCGTGCGGAAGATCGTCTTGCGCGGGTTGTCCTCTCGACCCGCGCGCTCGGCCAGGTCCGCGAGGATCCGCGCCCGCTTCTGGGACTGGGTCCGCATTCCGGGATAGCGAAGCCCGCAGGCGTTGGCGAGACGGACCAGGTGCCCAGGGTCGAGGAGGTCGTCCAAGACGCGAACCAGCCCCTTCGCGCCGAGCCGGTCGAAGATCTCGCGCTCGGGGCGGCTCACGGGCGAATCTCGCGTGACGAACGGCCCATGTTCCTCGCTCGCAAGGGGCAACCGGGAGACAAGTCTTTTGTCAACAAATACTTCCCTGACGCTGGAAGCGCAGCGAAGCGCGCGTATTATACCATTCCGACGGCCCGACCCGACGATGGAGTTGGCTCGCGACGGGGGCGTGATGATCCTGGGGATCGGATTCGACCTATTGGAGGTCTCGAGACTTGTCCGGGCTCTCGGGGAACACGGCAGCCGATTCGAGGACCGGGTCTTCACGTCCAGGGAGCTTGCCGATTGCTCGACGCGGGCGGACAGGACTCAGGCTCTCGCGGCCAGGTTCGCGGCGAAGGAGGCCTGTCTCAAGGCCCTGGGGACAGGCTGGTCCCAAGGCCTTACTTTCCAGCAGGTTGAAGTAATCCGGACGGAGGACGGACGCCCCGTGCTCCAGCTCCTCGGGGCGGCCCGGGAACGGGCGGACCGCATGGGAGTGCGGCGTGCGCACGTCACCCTGACCCACCAGAGGGGAGTGGCCGGCGCGGTGGTCGTTCTGGAGGGGGAGCCCGACCGGGATCCCGTCAGCTCGCTCAGCTGAAACCTGACCGGCAGGACGACCGGGCCGGTCGGGCGTCACGATTCCAGCCCGTCGAAGCCGCGAAGACCGAGAGCTGCTTCTCGGGAGTCCCAGCGCCGCAGTCAGGGCACTCGAGGGCCGAGCCGCTGTCACCCATCGGACGGATGGCCTCGAACCGGCGACCGCATGCGCGACACTTGAACTCGTAAATCGGCACGCCAGCCTCCCGCAGGTCCCGTCTCCGGTCCTGGAGGCACCCATGCCCCCACCGAGACCGTCGAGACTCTTTAGAGATGCAAAGCGCGCCGGAAGAGATACCGGGGACGGATCACTTGGGGTCTCGCAGCTCGACGTATCCCTTCTCCCGCATCCGTTTCAGCGTTCTGAGCGCGTCCACCTCACGGATCGGGGTGATCTGGATGATCGACCGGACGTCCCACGTCCCGTTGAAGCGGCTCAACAGGAAGAACTCGACCGGCGACAACTCCTCGCCGGTCAGGGACTCCGCCGGGCAGCGGAGCAGCGGGACCTTGTTCGGGGGGACGTAATGCCGGTAGGCCTTGTCGACGAAGGCCGCCTCGGCCTCCGCGACCAGGCGGCGGAGCGACTCGTCGCTGGGGCGCGCACGGTAAAGCTCGTTCAGGATGTCCAGGGCGCCCTCGAATTCGCCCCGCGCCATCAGGGCCCGCGCCGCTTCCAACTCGGTCCCCGGCGACACCCGGGGCGGCCCGGCCTCGGGTACCGCGGATCGGGCCGTCTCGTTCTCGACCTCCGTGCGCTGCGCCACGGCCTGCGCGACGCAGTCGACCGGCGCTTCCTCGGGGCGCGAGGCCGCCCCCTGGGTGAAATCGGGGCTGACCTGCCGCACTTCCGCGATCTCGACCATGCCGTTCCGGAACAACTCGAACAGGAACTTGGTGACGAGGAATTCGGAGGCGTGCGCGTGGAGGAGGATCTCCGCGACCGTCCGGTCGCCGGTGATCAGCTCGTGGATGCCCTTCGCGGTCCGGTTCTTGAACACCTCCGCCGGCGGCTGACGGTCGGTCTTCCGCAGCACGATCCCCGGATCGTTGAACACCGTCCGGATTCGCTTCATCTCGTCGAAGCGTTTGAGCCCACGGAGCAGGATGTCCTCGATCTCCAGCTGGACCGGGAAGACGTGGGGGGATGGCTCGCCCCCCTCGTCGAAGCGGAACTCCGCCTCGTCCCAATCGAACAGGCTGTAGATCGTCTCCTCGGCCTTGGCCGCGAGGTGGCGCCTCAGGTCCTCGGTCGACAGGGCCTGCATGTCGAGCAGGATCTTTCCGAGGTGCTCCCGCGTCTCCGATTGGCGGGCGAGAGCCTGTCGGAGGACCTCCTCGGTGATCTTCCCCTGTCCGACCAGGTAGTGCCCGAGCAGCTCCGGCGGGTCCTCCGACGAGCAGGCGGCGACCCGCCCTTCCCGGAACACGATCTGCTTGACGACCTTGTTCCGCTCGATGAACAACGTGCCCGTCTTCCGGGTCGTGCCGAGCCACTGAAGCACGTCGGTCAACGGCATGCTATGGAGACTTCCGAACAGCGCCATCGATGGCTCCCCACGGGAAAATCTAGGCCCCCAAACGGACGCGGCAAGCCCCATATTCGAAAGGGAGGCACATGCTACACTCGGCAGAGCGCGGCGGGGTGGTCACCGGAGCGGGGGGGGGGGAAGCCATGGATCTCTACAAGGTCCCCAAGATCGAGACCCGGGTACGGATCCTGCTTGACGACGGGAGGACCCTCGACGGCAGCGTCTTCACGTCGGTGACCGGCCCCCACGGCGGACCGGAGACGATCCTCGACCGCTTGACCGACCCGACCGAGGAGTTCGTCCCCCTCGCCTGCGGCGAGGACCGACTTCTCCTCAACAAGACCGGGATCATCCTCGTGCAATGCCCTCCCGACGCGCTGGGGCCCGAGGCGGACGAAAAGGGGGCGAAGGAGGTCCCCGTGCGGATAAGCCTCGCCGGAGGGACGAGCCTGCTCGGCCGCCTCGCGATTCGAATGCCCCCCGAGCGCGCACGGGTGCTCGACTACCTGAACTCGGCGCCCCGGTTCGTGCCGCTGCTCGGCGAGCGACAGGTGACCCTCGTCCAGAAGCACTTCGTCGTGACCGTGCGGAACGCGGTGGAAGGGGAGTAGGACGGCCGCCCGGTCGCGGAGCGGCACGGGCGCCAGGAAACGAGGGGGAAGTTGTCCTACCTCGGCGTCGTACGGGAGATCTGGGAGTTTCTGACCCAGCGGAAGAAGTACTGGCTCTTGCCGCTGGTCCTTCTGCTGCTCCTGCTCGGGCTCCTCATCGTTCTCACGGCGGGAAGCGCGTTGGCGCCGTTCATCTACACGGTCTTCTGACCGGACGACGCGGGCGGTCCTGACCCGACCCGGAGGTTGCGGAGCCGGCCGCGGCCTCAGCGGATGGCGACCGCCACCTCCTTCCCCGGCGTCAGGCCGAGCTTCTCCGAGGCGCGGGCCTCCCGCACGGCGACCTCGAGGTGGCCCGCGGAGTTGAACAGGAGGAACGGCCGGCCCGGTGCGCCGTCGCCGTACGTGCGGAGCAGATCCATCACCGGCCCGCCGGGCGTCTCGACGACGATCCGCGGGGCCGGGGCCCCCGCGGAGAGAATCGGCTCGACGTCCCGCCGCGCGAGGTCGAGCGTCGCGTTTCCGAAACGGTCCACGACGAGCACCCGCACCCGGGCGACGGTACCCGGGCGGAACGCCGGGTGGAGGGTCTCGAGCCTCACGAGGTCGTCGGCGGGCGCGCCGAAATGGTGAAGCTCCGTGCCGCGCGCGATCCAGGCCGCCGCCGGGGCGAAGACATCCCGCCCCTCGAACGTCGGGGACGGGGAAGGCCT